>JAFYEQ010000308.1 GCA_017544185.1 Oscillospiraceae bacterium | reverse complement strand
CGGGGGACGATCTTCTGGAGGCTATGATCCTGCTGGAGAGGCGGGGCAAGGCTCCCCACGGTGCAGATATGACCACCGCCACGTCGTATATCGTGCCCAAGGAGAAGAGGGCATCAGATGCGGACAGCTTCAAGGAATTTATGGCTACGCTGTGGCGCGGAGCCATACACGCGATCACCGTGATCGTGCGCTCGAAGCTGGTAGTGGTACACAGCGCAGGCAGCTTTGAGGTGCCCTTCATAGTGCCGCTGCTGCTGCTCATGGTAGGACGCTTCATCGCAGTGATCATACTCTTGATAACACTGCTCACGGGAGTGAGATACAGCATAAAGGTGAGGGAATGATATGGCCAAGATACTTATAGTAGAAGACGATACACAGCTCGCCCGATACGAGGAGCTGGAGCTGAAGCACGAGGGATACGATGTAGAGAAATGCCCCGACGGACGACAGGCGGTGGACATCATCGCAGCGGGCGGCATAGACATAATAATACTCGACATCATGCTCCCCGGACTCAACGGTCTGGAGGTGCTGCGGAGGATACGCCGCGACGGCGTGAACACTCCCGTCATTATGCTCACAGCGCGTGATGCGGTCATGGACAAGGTCTCAGGACTTGACATGGGCGCCAATGATTATCTTACAAAGCCCTTTGCCATCGAGGAGCTCCTCGCGAGGATAAGGGCTCTTCTGCGTATACCCCAGGCGGCGACGGTACAGTCGGACGATATGATCGTGTACGACGGCATAGAGCTGGACACCGGCAAGCATACCGTCAGCGTGGACGGCACTCCTCTGGAGCTGACGCTCAAGGAGTTCGGTCTGCTGGAGGCTCTGCTGCAGAACCGCTCCATGGTGCTCTCCAGAGAGCAGCTCCTGGAGAAGGTATGGGGGTATGACTACTTCGGAGAGACCAACGTGGTGGACGTATACATCCGTTATCTCAGGCAGAAGCTGGAGGCCGTGACACCCAAGAAGTTCATACAGACAGTAAGAGGCGTAGGCTACAAGATAGGATAACGGTCGCCGACTGAAGACTATGGAGGTGCGATATGAACGACAGCCGCTCTATAGCGGGAAAGTTCGCGGCAAATATCCAGATAGAACGGCTGTTCATCTGGCTCATGTGCGATGCACTGATATTCCTGTTCGGAGTGGCGAGCTGGATATTCGCATCGGAGAGCATATGTGCGGGCGGCGTGTTCAGGACGGTCTCAAGAGAGATCACGGTGGATGACAGCGTCACCGATATATGGGCGCGTCTTGGGACCATGTGCTATCATGTGGGGACAAGCACCATACCCATGGGCGGCTTCATGCAGGAGATGCTCCACTGGATAAGCGTCCTCGGTATAATACAGACCGTGGCGTGGATACTCCTGTTCATACCTACCTACTTCACCGCGAAGAAAACACTGGCTCCCTACAACAGGATAGCTCTCACCGCCAGCAAGATCGCAGAGGCGAAGTATACTCCCTTTGACGATATAGAGCACGCCATAGAGCGTCTAGATCCCCTTTCGGATATACATATATCCACGGGCAACCGCGATCTCAAGAGCGTGGAGGACTCCATAAACCTGCTCCTTGACCGTATGCGCGAGAGCTACGCATCACAGGCAAGGTTCGTGTCGGATGCGTCCCATGAGCTGCGCACGCCCATAGCCGTTATCAAGGGCTATGCGGATATGCTGGCGCGATGGGGCAAGGAGGACGAGAGCGTCCTTGACGAGGGCATCGGTGCGATACAGAAGGAATCGGACAATATGGGACGGCTGGTGGAGCAGCTGCTGTTCATATCCCGCAGTGATAACGGCAGGCAGCCCATGAACGTGACGGAGTTCAGCCTCACGGACATGATGCAGGAGATATACAACGAACAGGTCATGATCGACGAGGACCATGAGTATATCAGCGATATGAAGGAAGATATCACGGTAAGCGGCGACCTTTCCATGCTAAAGGAGACTGCCCGCATACTCACGGACAACGCCAAGAAGTATACCCCCAAGGGCGGCAGGATCACCCTGCGTGTCATGCGTGGCGAGAAGGGGGAGCCCCAGTTCGAGGTGGCAGACACGGGCATCGGTATGGACGCGGAGGACATCCCGCATATATTCGACAGGTTCTACCGCTCGGATCCCGCCCGCAACCGCGAGTCGGGAGGCACGGGACTGGGCCTCTCCATAGCAAAGCTGATAGTAGACCGGCATGACGGGTACTTCAAGGTGAACTCCTTCAAGGACATAGGTTCCAAGTTCACGGTGGTGCTGAAGGCGCCGCCTGCTGATAACGGACAGATCACTAAGGTATCTTGATGAGTGGTGATGATATGGATATAAGAGAGATAACGACCGAGGAAGAGCTGGAGCTATGCCTGATCGGCAATGACAGGCCTGTGGCCGTGGATATCTTTACGAGCTGGTGTCTCCCGTGTCAGGAGCTGGAGCGCACGATGGAGCGGGTCAGCCTTGAGAGCAACGCGCTGATATGCAAGCTGGACGCGGAAAAGCTCCCGGATGTGGCGAGAAAGTACGGGGTGGAGGCGTATCCGACGGTCGTAGTCTTCTCCCACGGCAAGGTGTTCAAAAAAATGGTGGGCTTATGCAGCCGCGCCGGTATCATAAAAGTCTTGGAGGATGCAGCAAATGCGTGAAAAGGGCGATCTTACACTGCTGGGGAACGGGAAGACCAATTATCCCACCGACTACTGTCCCGATGTACTGGAGACCTTCGACAACAAGCATCAGGGCAATGATTACTTCGTGAAGTTCAACTGTCCGGAGTTCACGTCTCTGTGTCCGATCACGGGCCAGCCCGATTTCGCGACGATATACATATCCTACATACCCGATGTGAAGATGGTGGAGTCCAAGTCCCTCAAGCTGTACCTGTTCTCCTTCCGTGAGCACGGCGACTTCCACGAGGACTGCGTGAACATCATCATGAAGGATCTGATACGGCTCATGGATCCCAAATATATCGAGGTATGGGGCAAGTTCACACCCCGCGGCGGCATATCCATCGATCCCTATGCCAACTACGGACGCCCGGGCACCAAGTACGAGCAGCTCGCATGGGAGCGTCTGTCTCATCACGATATGTACCCCGAGAAGGTGGACAACAGATAACTGTTCAGCTTCTCATACTGTTTCGCAGTAAAGGAGCAAGGGACAAGAGACAAGGGACGAGAGAAGAGAGATCTTCAGCTTATAGCTTATAGCCTCTTGATCTCAACCCTCTATAGGGGTGCGACTGCGTGTCCCTATGCCCTCGCATCTATCCATGGTCCAGATCAGGGATAGCATAAACAACAAACGGCGGAGAGGGGCGTCCTCTCCGCCGATCGTATCATATGGACAAGATAGCTATCGGGGCATATATAAATTTGTTGATAATGCCTATCTGTTTTTTGCGTCCATACCTTGACATGGAACCCGTTTTGTGGTATAATATCATAGTCGCTTGAAATGGCGAATGTGGCGGCATAGCTCAGCTGGCTAGAGCACTTGGTTCATACCCAGGGGGTCGGCGGTTCAAGTCCACCTGCCGCTACCACACCGGCCCGTTGGTCAAGAGGTTAAGACGACGCCCTTTCACGGCGTAATCATGGGTTCAATTCCCGTACGGGTCACCAAAAGGTTTGCTCTAAAACAGCGTAGATACGTTGTTTTAGAGCTTTTTATTTTGCCTTGATGACCTCGCTGTCCATTATTTGTCCATTATTGTAACTTTGCTGTCCATTGTGTAACTTAGCTTGCGCTTGAAACCGTTATCTTTGGCGGGTCGGTAGGCTCATCATCGTGCTTCTTCTTGAAGTCAAGAACGTTAGCAATTGCCTCTCCTGCCCTTGCCTGTGCTTGCTGAAATACATGGCAGTAAATGGAGGTTGTTGTGCTGATGACGCTATGTCCTAACGCTCCCGAACCTGCCGCTGCATCTACACCCTCATTGATAAGGGCTGAAGCATAGAAGTGACGTAGGGAATGAATATCCCTGAACGGAAAATTATTCTTTTCGCAGAACTCGTTGAACCAGAAATACGGTGTATTATTATTCATTGGTCGTCCGTCCCACTTGACGAAAAGACGGTCATAGTCCTGCCACTTGTCACCTACACGCTTGAGCTCTTCGTCCTGCTCCGCTTTGAATGCCCTAAGCAAGTCCATTACCACCATCGGGAATTTCAGCGACCTCTGTGACTTTTTGGTCTTAGTCGTATCGGTATAGATGCCCTTTTCAGCAGTATAGTTTGATGTGCGCTTGACGCTGATGACCTGATGTTCCCAATCAATATCCTTCCACTCCAAACCCAGCAACTCACCGCGACGGAAACCGCTGTATATTGCAAGGGTAAAGAATGTGCGGTATTTCAAGGGAGCGTCCTCTAGAAGGTCCTCTAGAAGAATGAAAAGCTGTTCTATCTCCTCGATAGTGTAAATCTGCTTCTCTTTCTTCTCACCTTTCGGAACGGTCACGTTTCTGCAAGGATTGTCCGATAGCATTTCCATTTTCACAGCATAACTGAATACGTCCGAAATGAAGCTCAGGTGATGAACGGCGGTTTTCCTTGAAAGCGGCTTACCCGTCTTTAGGGACTTGCCGTTCAGAGCCAAGTCGGTTATAAACTGCTGAATATGCCTTGCCGTGATCTTGTCCATGCGAAGATGTCCG
>JAFYEQ010000307.1 GCA_017544185.1 Oscillospiraceae bacterium | reverse complement strand
GTCTTGTTCTTGTTGGTATCGGTCTTTGCCTTGTTGGCGGTCGTTCCTGTCTTCTTAGCCTTGGGAGTAGCGGAGATCTTTGCGGAGGTGCCCGCTACCTTATAAGAGCCGCCGCTCTTCACGAGGGACGCTACCTTGAAGTAGTACTTCTTGCCCTCCTTGAGGCCGGTGATCTTGGTGCTGGTGCCCGTGATGGTCTTGATCTTCACGAACTTCTTGGTAGATGCATCGTACTGATAGATGCGGTATGCTGCTGCGCCGGGCTCTTCGTCCCACTTGAGCGTGATGGATGTCTTATCTGCAGACACGCTTATATTGGACGGCGCATCGACGGATGCTGCATATACTGCATTCACATCTCCGATACTGCCTGCAGCGGTGACTGCACCTATGCCCATCATCACAGAGAGCACAGCGGCTATAGATCTCTTCATAACGATCCCTCCGATCTTATTTTCTGCTCAAAGAGCATGATATCGATATTCGTCTTTACATTATACCATATTTTCTTTAAATGATACACAACATAATATGAATTTATTATTAAATTTTTGAGACGAGTATGGGGCGAAGTACACCTCCAACGGCAACAGAAAGCCGTTCAGGAGCTCATCCTCTGATATTGTATCCGCATTGATACCATATAGTAATTGATTTGATGCCCGATATATGGTATAATGAGATGATATGATACTACCGAAGGGAGGAGAACATCATGGACAAAGTCGCCAAGGTGGTGACTAACAAGTGGTTCAAGCTGGCGGTGAGCCTCATAGGGGTCGTATATACCGCTCTGCTGCTCTACTTCGACTACATCGTGTTCTTTTACAACATAGAGTATACAGAAAAGAAGAAGTTCGCCGTGATAGCGGCGATACTGTCGGTACTGGTATGCCTGCTGGATCTTTATACCAGACATTCGCCCATAACGTGCATACTCGCCATGCTGAACATGCCCATATTCCTGCCGCTGCTGCTGCTGGACTGGGGCAACTGGCCACTGCTGCTGCCTGCGGGGATAGTCACGCTGTTCGGCTTCTTCTGCTGCCATATGAACGAGACGGCGAAGACCATATTCGGCACTATATTCCTGCTGATGTACATACTGGGAGGCATAGCCTTCTTCCTTGTGATGAACGTGTTCAGGGTGACCACGGTGGACACCATGATCGAGAGGGGCGTGTCCCCCTCGGGCGCCTTCCGCTACTATGTACTGGACGTGGCCAACAAGTCCACGGGCAAGAAGTGCGTATACATACAGCCCAATACGCTTGACGACGACAAGGGCTTCATCAAGCTGGACACCACCATACGCAAGCTGGTGAAGCAGCAGTCCAACCCTGTGGAGTTCGAATGCGAGTGGAGCGGTACCCGCATGTTCATCAACGGCGAGGAGTACTTCGACGAGCTGGATTACATCGGCGAGCAGAACGGCGTAGCGGTATACGACATAGCTGACAGGGGCTGGAACTACACATACTTCCATATAGACTATCCTATATTCACCACCATCGAGTCCGTCAAGGACAAGCTGGGCGTACTTCAGGAGAAGCGCCATAAGGACGACGCTCCCGCATCCTCCTCCAAGGCCAAGGACGATGAAGAGGACAGCAAGGACAAGGATGCAGAAGACGCCGAAGATACCGATGGAGCCGATAACAGCGAAGGTGGTACGGACAGTAGCGATGATACGAACGGGGACGAGTGATGCTCCGTCGTCCGATATTATGCTTTTTTCACAAAAATATACGTGAATTTTCTGTAACATGATATATATGCAACACTTGACAAAAAGCAAAAAATAGGGTATAATATAAAAGTTATTTGACGTTTAGTGTCGATAATGCGGGAGCGCACCGAAGGGGGACGTTCACCGCGAACTGCATCAGGTGATGCGGTATCCTCTGCTCTTTACAGCAGCAAAGGGAGGGAACATAGATGGCAGAAGTTCGTGTTAGGAACAACGAGTCCTTGGATCAGGCTCTCAAGCGTTTCAAGAGAGACTGCGCAAGAGATGGCGTTATAGCGGAAGTACGTAAGAGAGAGCATTATGAAAAGCCCTCCGTAAAGCGCAAGAAGAAGTCCGAAGCTGCTCGTAAGCGCAAGTCCTGATAGGATAACTAATATCGGATCATGTGTCCCGAATGGCCGTCATGGTCATTCGGGATATTTGCATACTCACAACAGGCCCATATTACACACACAATGGAGAAAGAAATGGATATACAGCATATCATCACAGCTATACTGTGTACAGCGATGATGGCAGGCTGCGGCACCGCAAATGAGCAGCCTCAGACAGCATCTCAAGCCTCGGCATCGACCGAAGCATCGGACACAGTATCGGAAACAGTAACGGAGACCACACCTTCAAAGCCCGCACGCTTCGTGGACGATATACAGCCCCTGGGCCGCACCTACGACGACGGCAACGTGCTCTGGATGGGCTACAGCGGCACGGGAGCCGCTTTCACTGTGACGGGGAAGACCTGCGACATCACCTTCGCGGGCGGCAGCGCATCCGTCCCTAAAGGGAAGGACTGCCCCCGTGTAGCGGTATACGTGGACGGTGAGCGTGTATTAGACGAGCTGATAGACCGCAAGGAGAAGACCTTCAACATCGTCAAGGACCCCTCGGAGACGACCCACGACGTACGCATCGTAAAGCTGTCGGAGTGCGCCCAGTCGGTGTGCGGCATACGCTCCATAGTCACCGACGGGATCATGTCCCCTGCCGCGCCCAAGGATATGCTGATCGAGTTCATCGGCGACAGCATCACCTGCGGCTACGGCGTAGACGATGAGGACAAGTCTCATCACTTCTCCACCGCCACCGAGGACTGCACCAAGGCCTATGCCATGAAGGCCGCCGAAAAGCTGGACGCCGATGCATCTCTGGTATGTCTCTCGGGCCACGGCATCATATCGGGCTACTGCGACGGCAACACACAGCAGAAGGATCAGATCATGCCCAAGTACTACGACAAGTTCGGCAGCTCATGGTCCACCTTCGGCGACAATGCGATAAAGCCTGCCTCCATCGAGTGGGATCATCACGTACATCCCGATGTGGTGGTCATAAACCTGGGCACCAATGACGCCAGCTGGACGGGCGGCAAGGAGGACAGGCTGGCCGACTATCAGGCGAAGTACTCCGAGTTCATCCGCCATATCCGCGATGTGCATCCCGATGCGTATATAGTATGCACTTTAGGTATCATGGGCGACGCTCTCTACCCCTACGTGGAAGCGGCTGCTGGGGACGTGATCCATGACACGGGCGACAAGAAGATACTCACCATGAAGTTCGATGTGCAGTCATCTGCCGACGGCTACGCTGCCGACTGGCACCCCACAGAGGCCACCCACGAGAAGGCCGCCGAGAAGCTGGCAGCCTTCATAAAGGCCAACTGCGTATGAGATCTCGCATAGTCTTCGCGGTCATAGAGATACTGCTGGCGGCTGATGCGGCCATGTTCGTATACACCGCCGCTATGGACTCATTCAACATAGGGAGCATATGCGGCCTGTCGTGGTGTATGATACTCCTGCTGATATGCATATGCCGCGCCAAGTTCGTACAGATCCTGTCAAAACTGTGGCTCGGCCGCGGACGGATCTTCCTCATAGCCGCTGCCCTGCTCCTTACGGTACAGGTATCCGCGGCGGTATTCTTCTCCGTCAGGATGATACAGTCCGCCGACCGTCCCACGGACGAGGAGCTACCGGTGATAGTGCTGGGCTGCACCGTGAAGGACGATCGGCCGTCGGTGATGCTGTCAGCGCGTATAGACACTGCCTTTGCCTACCTCACCGCTCACCCGTCGG
>JAFYEQ010000306.1 GCA_017544185.1 Oscillospiraceae bacterium | reverse complement strand
GCTGGTACTGTCCCACGCCGATGGCCTTGGGGTCGATCTTTACCAGCTCTGCCAGCGGGTCCTGCATGCGCCTTGCGATGGATACCGCAGAGCGTAGAGATACGTCGTATTCGGGGAACTCCTCTGCAGCCAGCTTAGATGCGGAGTATACCGACGCGCCCGCTTCGGATACCACCATATAGCTGACCTTGCGGGGGATATCCTTCAGCATGTCCGCGGTGAACTTCTCGGTCTCGCGGGAGGCGGTGCCGTTGCCGATGGATATGGCAGTCACGCTGTACTTATCTATCATCTTAGTTAGTACGTCCTTGGCCCTGTCGCGCTCACGCTGGGACATGGTCAGCTATACTATGGCAGTGTCCAGCACCTTGCCCGTAGCGTCCACCACTGCGCACTTGCAGCCGTGGGCATATCCGGGATCGAGACCCAGTGTGACAGCGCCCTTGATAGGCGGTGTCATCAGCAGCTGACGGAGGTTGGAGGCGAACACCTTGATAGCGCCTTCCTGTGCCTTTTCGGACAGGGCAGTGCGTATCTCGCGCTCCACCGACGGCTGTATCAGGCGCTTCAGGCTGTCAAGACACGCCCGCTCCACCAGCTCGCCGCAGGGACTGTCATTTATCTTGAACATATTCGTGACCGTGCGCTCACATTCGCCCTCGGGACATTTCACTGTGACCTTGAGAGCGCCGTCGCGCTCACCTCTGTCGAGGGCCAGTACCCTGTGGCCTGCGATGCGGGACACGGGCTCGTCGAACTCAAAGTAGTTCTTGTATGTCACGTCTGCCTCATCGGACGCGGCAGCAGCCGAGATATGACCGCGGCGGTCATATTGCAGACGCAGCTTCTTGCGGAGCTCCGCGCTGTCGGATATGTCCTCGGCGATGATGTCGAGGGCGCCGCCGATAGCGTCATCCGTGGTCTCAACGCCCTTCTCGGCGTCGATATATCCTTCCGCCAGCGCAGTCGGGTCGGAGGAGGGCACCTGGAGCATTATCTTCTCAGCCAGGCCCTCCAGCCCCTTCTCACGGGCGATGGATGCGCGGGTGCGCCTCTTGGGACGGTAGGGGAGGTATATGTCCTCTACCTCTACGAGGGTAGCAGCGTTCTCGATGGCGGCTGCGATCTCGTCGGTCATCTTTTCCTGAGCCTCGATGGAGGCGTATATCTCTTCCTTGCGCTTTTGCAGGTTACGCAGATAGTTCAGCCTGTCTGAGAGCTCACGCAGCACCTGATCGTCCATGGAGCCCGTCTGCTCCTTGCGGTATCGGGATATGAACGGTATGGTCTTGTCGTCGTCGAGAAGTGCTACGGCTGCGTCTACGTTCTCACGCTTCAGACCCAGCTCCTTTGCTATCTGTGCATTGATATCCATTTGTTTTATATTCCTTCTTTTGGGTATTTATAAGGCATATCGGCCGGTACGGTCCGATCTGCAGGCCTTATCAGATGATCACTGCTCCCTGCCCCTCACCAGATCCTCATAGGTGACGCCGTATTTCTCGGCGATGTCACGGGCATAGGATGAGCCTTCCGGGGGAGCGATGACAGCCTTGTAGAGGCGGCTGCCGGCCTCGGTGCGTACCACGAGGGAGACTGCTCTGCAGTCGGGGGAACTGAGTTCATCCGCATCGCGGGCCAGCTTGTGCATATGGGTGTTGTATATGGTGCGGACCTTCCTGCTGATGATGGCCTTCACCGCATCCTTGGCTATATACAGCCCCTCCTCGAAGGAGGTGGTGGAGAAGGTCTCGTTTAGCAGTATCAGGCTGTCCGAGGTACACTCGGACCATATCTCCTTGAAGCGTACACACTCCTCGCCCAGTCTGCCTAGATCCAGCGTCTTGTCTTCGTCGGCGGGGAAGTGAGTGTATATACAGTCCACGGGGGCATACTCGAAGCTGTCCGCAGGGACGTCCAGCCCGGCCTGAGCCATGACATATAGGAGCCCTACCGCCTGGGTCAGCGTGGTCTTGCCGCCGCGGTTGGCGCCTGTAAGTATATATACCGTGTGGTCCTTATCGAAGATAAGGTCGTTGGGGACTATATCATCATCGGTGTTCAGCGCCAGCTTCATGTCGTAGAAGCCCTTGGCGTCCATGGGGATATCTCCCGTGACAGGCGTGCAGCACCTGCGTCCCTTGTCCCTCTGCGCCTTGATCAGATCGACGGCGCGTATATAGAACATGAATTCGGGTATGATGGCCTTGATATCCATGACCGCCACATTTACGTACTTGGCAAGGGTCTCCGACAGGAGCTTCACCAGCCTGTCTATCATGCGGTTCATGGTGTCGTTGAGCTGGTATGTGGAGTTGCGCATACCGTCGCCGTCGGCTATACGGACCATCGTCCGCGATATGAGCCTCTCGTGTCCGGAGCGGTCGGTGTCCACCATGTTGTACACCTGATGGAAACGCATATCGTTGGTATCCTCGGGGGTATCGCTGATCCTGTCTCCCGCCATGGCGTCGGCGAAGGACGATACCACGCCAGACTTCTTGAAGGGCTTGGAGTTTACGGACACCAGCCCCATGCTCACTGCCTCGAAGCGGTCGTTGAGATTGATGCCCAGCGTCACCGAGCGTATATCCGCGGTCTTGGCCCGCAGGGCAGTGATGTCAGCCTTCATCTCGGCGAAGAGCTTCTCGTCGTATATGGAGGATATATGGTCGCGCAGAGCGATGAGCCCTTCGGAGCGGATGTCCGCATCTATGAGCTGGTCGCGTATGGCTTCAACACATTGTATATACGAGTTGAGCTCGTCCAGTCTGTGTAAAAAATACCATATACCCAGACGCTCTCCCGAGTTCTTCGCCCTCATGCCGTAGTCGGAAAGATACTCGATCCTGCCGAACAGCTCGGTCAGGCTCTCTCTCAGCCCGGGAAGGCGGTATATATCATTGAACACACCGCTGCGGTATGCGGCGGTGTATGGATCGGCCGTCATCTTGGAGAGATAGGCGTATATTATCCGCTGCTCCTCCCTGTCCTCGGACAGAGCCTTGACCAGCGAGTCGATGCCCAGATCGTGGCAGGCTGTGTCTGATATGGCCTTCAGACCTGTCTCGCCGCGAGGATATATAAGGCTTAGCATGTCTCATCCTCCAGTTCATGCGGGATGATCGTGATGCCCAACGACAGTATCCTCTTCCACACGAAGCGGAAGACGGGGAGCACCTGCCTGGTCGCGATGCGTATATTCTTCTGTGACATATAGTCCGCGTCGTTC
>JAFYEQ010000305.1 GCA_017544185.1 Oscillospiraceae bacterium | reverse complement strand
TCCCTGCTACTGCAATGCGTACAATATGAGCAAGCAGGCGCTGGAGGAGGATATCATCGCCAAGGCAAGAGCCATGGGCGGCAGCAGTGAGAGCCTGAGACAGCTGCTCCGCGCGTCGGCTGGGGATATGGTGCAGCAGGGCATCATACACGGATATCTGGCCTATGACGGGGATGTGTCTGTCGGCTGGTGCAATTCGGGCGACAGGCTGTCCTATTACCGCGTGGGCGCGTTCGACGTTGACGATGTGCCCGATGATGATACCGCATCCGTGAGCTGTGTGGAGAGAGGGCAGATCAGGTCGGTGGTCTGTTTCGAGATAGCCCCCACCCACCGCGGCATGGGCATCGCAGCGATGCTGCTGGAGCGGGTCTGCGCTGATGCCGCAGCGGATGGATATATGTACGTAGAGGGCTATCCCAAGGCGGATACCAAGGGCCTGCCCGCCTTCACAGGACCGCTGCGTCTTTACGAGAAGCATGGCTTCACGGAGCACAGCCGCATGGGCAGTACGATAGTCGTGAGAAAAATACTGAGATAATGGTGTCCACCGATCAAACTTGTCAAATTTATCTGTTCTGTGTTATGTTCGGTCGCATGGGCAGGAACTGCGCCCCGTCATCAACATTTGCTGTCCATATTGACAGCCAAAGTTTTTAAACCATACTTTAAAAACTTCCGGTTTTTGCTGACTTTTTAAAGTGTACTTTAAAAAGTTCTTGACTTTTGGAAGATATCATAGTATACTTTAAAAAGAAGGTGATGTTATGGTAGAAAGAAGCTATCTGGACAAACTCATAGGACTGCGCGGCAGTCGGCTGATAAAGGTCGTGACAGGTGTCCGCAGATGCGGGAAATCTACCCTGCTGAAACAGTATCAGGCATATCTGCTCGAACACGGTGTGGACAGATCGCAGATAATAGATATAAACTTTGAGGACTTGGGCAATGAACAGCTGCTCGAATATCACGCGCTGCATGACTATGTGACGAAGCGTCTGCAAGCAGACAAGGTGACGTATATATTCCTTGATGAGGTGCAGGCTGTCCCCGATTTCCAGAAGGCTGTAGATTCCCTGTTCATCCGTGAGGATACCGATATATATATCACAGGCTCGAATGCGCATCTGCTCTCGGGCGAGCTGGCAACGCTGCTTTCGGGCAGATACATCGAGATACCCGTGCTCCCGCTGTCCTTTGCGGAGTATATGACACTTACGGGTCAAGACAGGCATACTGCCTGGAGGAACTACTTTGAGAACGGCGGCTTTCCCTATGCCGCACAGATCGACGATCCGGACATCCGCCGCGACTATCTGAGCGGTATATACTACACCGTACTGCTGAAGGATGTTGCCGCTCGAAAGCGTATAAACGACATAGGTCTTCTTGAGAGCGTAGTGCGCTTCATGTTCGATAACGTGGGGAACATAGTCTCATCCAAGAAGATCGCAGACAGTCTCACATCATACGGCAGAAAGACTTCCTCCGTCACAGCGGAGAACTATGTGAACGCATTGGCGGATGCCTTCATACTGTACAAGGCGGAACGGTATGATATACAGGGCAAGCAGCATCTCAGATCGCTGGAGAAATACTATGCGGTGGATATGGGCTTACGCAGTCTCCTGCTCGGCAGCCGAAGAAGAGACATCGGCCATATACTGGAGAATATAGTATATCTAGAGCTGATACGCAGGGGGTATGATGTGTATGTCGGCAAGGCAGGAGATCTGGAGATAGACTTCATCGCAGAGCGGAGCGGTATGGTACGCTATTATCAGGTCGCTGCCACGGTGTTGGACACGGTCACATTTGAGCGTGAGACAGCGCCCTTTAGGAAGATCAGAGACAACTATCCCAAATATATCATCACGATGGACGAGCTGCCGTCGGATGAGGATGGGATAAAGATCGTGAACGTAGTCGACTTCCTGCTCAGTGAGGACATATGACGACCGGGACTTAAGAGGTCGGCAGATCTTTTCGTCACAGCATCTCCCGCACGTACTCGCATACCTGTGAGGCCGTGTCCACCGATACCTTTATAGCGGCGGCGATCTCCTCGGGGGTCGCCGCTTTCAGGCGGTCCACGGTCTTGAACTCGCCCATGAGGGCAGCCGCCTTCTTATCGCCGATGCCCCGTATGGACGTGAGCCCCGAGGTCAGCGTGCTCGCACGGTGACGCTTGCGCTGATAGGTGATCGCGAAGCGGTGTACCTCGTCCTGTATGCGCGTGACCAGCAGGAACGCCGCCTGACGGCTGGATATGCCGATCTCGCCCCCGTCGGATGTGATCGCGCGGGTGCGGTGGTTGCCGTCCTTCACCATGCCGAAGACGTTGGTATGTATCCCCAGCTCAGCCATCACCTGTCGGACCGCATTGAGCTGGCCCTCGCCGCCGTCAAGGAGTATCAGGTCGGGCATACGTCTGAAGCCCTCGTCTGTCTCCTCGGGATCCAGATAATGGGTGAAGCGGCGGCGAAGCACCTCCTGCATACACGCCAGGTCGTTCTGTATCACGTTCTCCTTGATCGAGAAGCGCTTGTACAGCTTCTTCGCGGGTCTGCCGTTCTCGAACACGATCATGCCCGCCACCATATCCTCCGAGCCCAGGTTGGATATATCATAGCTCTCGATATACATAGGGGTCTTATCCAGACCCAGGAGCTCTGCCAGCTCCTCCAGCGCGGCTATCTCCTTGGAGGTGCGCCCCACGCGTATGGACAGGTACTCCGCCGCATTGTCACGGGCAGTCTCCGCCAGACGCATATACCTCCCCTTCTGCGGGATCAGCACATCTACCGCGCGGCCCGAGCGCTCGCGGAGCAGCCGTTCCAGGCTATCCCTGTCCGTTGTCTCGTTGTACAGCACCACCTGACGGGGTATCTCACGAAAGCCGCTGTAGTACTGGGTCACGAACTCCTCCGTCAGGGAAGAGGCGCCTTCTGCGGATATATCGAGCTCCTCGCCTAAGAAGAACTCCGCCCTGTCTGCCAGTCTGCCCCCGCGGTACATGATCACCGCAGCACAGGTCTCGATGCCGTTTCGGGCGATGGCTACGGCGTCCGTATCGGGAAGAGAGCCGTCTATGACGGTCTGGGCGTCTGCCGCATGCTTTATGGCGTTGATGCGGTCCCGCAGCTTGGCTGCCTTCTCGAACTCCAGCCGCTCGGCATAGTCCTCCATCTGACGGGTCATGCGCTCCACCGACTGAGCGGAGCCGTTCTTGATGTACTCCACCGCCTCGGCTATGATGTCGGCGTAGCTGGCCTCGTCGATCTTCCCGCGGCATACCCCCATGCACTGACCTATATGGTAGTTGAGGCAGGGGCGCCCCTTGCCTATGTCACGGGGGAACACCTTGTGACAGGTGGGGAGCTTGAACGCCCGACAGACCTCCTCTGCCGTGCGCCTTGCCACGAAGGCGGACATATACGGCCCTAAGTGGGTGCCGTCATCCTGCTTCTTGAGCACTCCCGTGATGCGTGACCAGGGCGGAGGAGATATGTGTATATAGCTGTAACCTTTGTCGTCCTTGAGGAGTATATTGTACTTTGGCTGGTACTGCTTTATCATGGAGCACTCCAGCACCAGCGCCTCGTACTCCGACTTCACCACTATGAAGTCGTAGTCGTATACATTGGCCACCATGGCAGCCACCTTCGGGGTATGGTCGGGCGTCACCGCGAAGTACGATGACACGCGGCTGCGAAGGTCCTTTGCCTTGCCTATGTATATTATGTTCCCGCCCTCGTCCTTCATCTGGTATACCCCGGGAGAAGTGGTGAGCAGGGCGGTCTTCTCCCGCAGATAGTCAAGTCGTGTGTTCATATATGTATCGTTCAGTCGTAAACGTCCCGTCGGTGACCTATCGAAAGAGCCAGGATGACCAGCTCGTCATCCTCGATGTGGCATATGAGACGATAGTCTCCGATGCGGTATCTCCATTGTCCCGATCTGTTGCTCGTGAGCTCCTTCCCGAGCGGCCTCGGATCCTCACTGTCCACAAGGTCCTTGTCGATCCACGCTTTGATGAGCTTGGCAGTATATCTGTCCAGCTTCCTGAACTCTTTATCGAAGCGCGGCGTCGTTCTTACAGACCAGCTCACAGGTCCAGCTCCTTCCATAGCTCGGATATAGGAGCGCTCCTCTTTCCAGACTTTAGGTATTCATCATACGCCTTGTCGTAGACCATGATATCGTATTCATCTTCTATCTTTTCAAAAAGGGCTCTTTTGAAGGCTTCGCCGATAGACATCGAATGCAGCCTGGCATAGCTGTCGACGATCATTCGTTCCTGTTCTGTGAGTCTGATAGAAAAACTCATAAGCGTCACCTCTTTTTGTAATACATTGTACTATGTATAGTATATCATATATAATATCGTTTGTCAATAGACTTATAGGGCGATAAAAATGCTCTCCCTGCAAGCAGGAAGAGCATCATAAAAACATATCAATACATAGGGATAGGATACTGACCGCAGTTCTTTCTTACGTCAAAAGAGGAACCGCCGCTGCCGATCGCCTGGATCTGCTCGTCAACGGAATGGAAGGGATTGTTGGCTAAGAGCGCTATGCCCCACCACTGAGCGTTGCCGTGAGGCGATCCGCCTCCGCGTTCGTTGTAGTATGCTGCGAGACATGTGTAGGTGTCCATATCTATGACTACGCCCCAGGAACCTTCGTCCCACCAGTTATTGGTGTCGCCCTGAGCGTTGCCCATGGAACCTGCCAACTGCTTCCTGAGTCCGAGAGCACAAGCCCTGGGCCTCTCATCATCGGTGTCGGCACCTGCGCCGCCTATCTGATGACCATAGATCCAAGAGAAGCCGCCGGTGGTATCAAAACCGTTCCTGTTGTTGGGATCGCTGTCCAGAGCAGGTACTGTACCGCAGTTATACTCGGGCACGCCTACCAGACCGATATGGTCGTAGGTCCAGAGCGCATACCTGTCGGTCTCACCAGTCTTGGCGAAATACGTCCTCGGGTTCTCGCCCTTGCGCTGGAGCTGTATCAGATAGTTCTGTGCAGCATTGAATATCTCGTGTGCGTGATCGTTGTCCTCGGTGACACGGGCGGACCGTATCTGGTATACTGTGCTTGGTATGATGACCATGCCGAGCACTGCGATGATAGCGACTACTACCATCAGCTCGATGAGCGTGAATGCTTTGAGGGCTTTCTTTATCATATGCATCTCCCCCGATCCTGTAAGATCATATATGTGATAACTTCCAAAAAACCACAGCCGGCCAGCATATCCCCATGTGATATTTACCGACTATGATGATTATACAACTTTTTGATCCGCTTGTCAATAGTTTTTGCAAATTTTTTTGTCAAATTATGTGAGTTTTGGCAGGCGTTTCCGAAAAACTATAAAAATTACAGGTTTTTCGGAAATATACACAGATCCGCATCGCTATGCGCTGTGACGCGTGTCGGAGGGGGCGGTTGGCATAACTTCACAAACCAATATGATCATCTTTGTGCAAACTGACATTTTTTTCAAAACCCCTTGTAATTTTTACGGTATTGGAGTATACTGAATATACAGACAGTAGTGTCATTTTTAGGAAAAGGAGGTCAGTCCTATGAATGATGAACACACCATGGCGTTCTCCGTCCACGTAGACAGGGAGGAAGAGCTCCGCAAGAACCTTACGCTCATATATGAGGCGCTGAGGGAAAAGGGATACAATCCCATAAATCAGATCGTAGGCTATATCCTTTCCGAGGATCCCACCTATATCACCACATACAACAATGCCCGTTCCCTCGTCCGCCATATCGACAGGGATGAGCTCCTTCAGGCACTGGTAAAGAACTATCTGGGCGCCTGAGCTCCGCGGGTACCCCGCCGGCGGTGACGGATCTGTCCCGGGGCGATCTTGACGATCCTGTGAAAGTTGTACGAAATTTTCGGATACCCCTTTACAGATCGCGAGATATGTGGTATGATATATACGCAGCCAACTCGGATCTCGCCGTGAGATCCTGTTATACGTTTTGCCGATGCAGACGGCAGAGCGGCCACTTCCTTGTTTTGCTTGATATGGCTCGTCCGCAAGGACGGCACGCCCCGACGCTGATCGGGGCGCTTTTTTTGTGCGCACATATCAGCTGCTTCGGACCGAGCCCCGTATCTATCCATATCTATCCACCTTTTACTTAGTGATATTGTACAATTACATAGGTGTAATAAGTACCTATATAACAAAAATGAGTGCAATTTTTAAATTTTTATGAGTTTAGGCTTGACAAATCGGACCAAATAGGGTAAAATCTATAAGGAAAAGGAGATCGGTATGGATCATGGATCTTTTTCAAATGCGTCCGATGAGGAACTGACGGCTCTGCTGCGGTCGTCCGATGGCAGCGGTACGCGCACGGCAGTCCTGACGGAGCTTTTTTCACGGTATATCGGCCTGCTCAAGAGCCTTGCATCCGATATGTGCGCCGACCCTTCCGACAGGGAGGATCTGCTGCATGAGGGCATGAGGGGCTTTATACAGGCGGTGGACCGCTTCGACTGCGGAGGAGAGCACAGGTTCTTCCCGTATATGTGGTCATGTGTCCGCAACCGCATGACTGACCAGCTCAGGAGGAGAGACCTTACCGAGGAGCTCCCCGACGACGTAAAGAGCGTCGTATGGTCCCCCGAGATGAGCGTCATCGCCCGCGAGGAGATACACGATGCCTTGTCGGCACTGTCGCCGCTGGAGGCTTCGGTGCTCATGATGAGGTATGCAGGGTATACCTTCTCCGAGACAGGAGAAAAGCTGCGCGTAACGCGCAGGGCAGCTGAGAACGCTGCAGCAAGGGCCCGTCAGAAGCTGACGCGGCAGAGATCGAGGATATACGCCCTATAGGGCTGTATACAGACCTAAGTACTATGCAAAGCATCTCGAGTCTTCTAAGGTGTGATCATAGTTCCCAAGTCCATTATTATTTAAGAGAGGTAAAGATCATGTTTCAGGACAAGACGTTAGTCTGCAAGGACTGCGGAGAGGAATTCATTTTCACCGCCGGCGAGCAGGAGTTCTACGCTGAGAAGGGATTCGAGAACGAGCCCCAGAGATGCCGCAGCTGCCGTGATGCTCGCAAGAACAAGAGAGCAGCACGCGAGATGTTCGAAGGC
>JAFYEQ010000304.1 GCA_017544185.1 Oscillospiraceae bacterium | reverse complement strand
TACGGTCACTATGAGATCGAGGACACGGTGGACTTCACTATATACGTACCCAAGATAGACGAGCACTTCGCTGCCAGCCTTGCTATCATACCGCTGCAGCTGATGGGCTACTATGTATCCGTGGCTAAGGGCCTTGACGTGGACAAGCCCCGCAACCTGGCCAAGTCCGTAACAGTGGAATAATAGGAGGATACCCTATGAACATATGGCATGATATGGAGCCCGACCGCATCACGAAGGACAGCTTCTTCGCGGTGATCGAGATACCCAAGGGCAGCAAGATGAAGTATGAGCTGGACAAGAAGACAGGTCTCCTCAAGCTGGACCGTGTACTTTACACATCCACCCACTACCCTGCCAACTACGGCTTTATCCCCCGCACCTACGCCGAGGACGGCGACCCGCTGGACGTGCTGGTGCTCTGCTCCGAAGCCATATACTCCATGGCTCTGGTGCGCTGCTACCCCATCGGCGTCATATCCATGCTCGATGAGGGCGCGAAGGACGACAAGATCATAGCCGTACCCTTTGACGACCCCACCTACAACAGCTACAAGGACATAAGCGAGGTCCCCGCTCACAAGTTCGAGGAGATGTCCCACTTCTTCTCGGTATACAAGCAGCTGGAGGGCAAGACCACCGTCATAGACGAGGTCAAGGACCGCGGCGCCGCTCTGGATATCGTAGAGCACTGCATCGACCGCTATATCGAATACTTCTGCAAGGGCAGGCCCAATGCAGACCGCAGCTGACCTGTACCGCGCCGCAGCCGACGCCCGCAGGTATTCACATTCGCCCTATTCTCACTTCTCCGTCGGTGCGGCGATAATCGCAGAGAACGCGGAGGGCGGCAGGAGGGTCTTCACCGGCTGCAACGTGGAGAACGCGTCCTATGGCGGCGCCATATGCGCTGAGCGCACTGCTGCGGTGAAGGCCGTATCCGAGGGGTACACACGTTTCACAGCCGTGGCGGTATCGGGCGGATATGCAGGCGAGGATGAACAGGACGACACCTTCCCCTGCGGGATATGCCTGCAGTTCCTGTCGGAGTTCGCGTCCGACGATATGACCGTTACGCTCCGGAGCGGCACCTACGCCTTCGGTGAGCTGTTCCCGAATGCGTTCAGGTTATGAGACCGTGGGACGGAAAGATCATGATACATGGATAAGATGCCGATGATATTGTCCTGCAAAGGGGATATCATCGGCATCAAAGCACCTCGCCCCTTTCGTGAAGGGATGTAAAATGCTCATCATCCCGCTGATGATAATTGTGCCTTTCTTCCCTGCCTGTGAACAAATATCCTTTTTGGATCATTTGATCGTGAGGATGATCGTAGTATCTGGGATCCATTGGATCGGGATCCTGCAGAGTGGGAACTTGACGAACTTGAAAACAAGTATGTGATCTTCGCTGATGATCCTGCCGGCAATTATATTGCATTCGAAAAGAGCACAGACAAGGTCGTGTTCATCTGTCTTGATACCTGTCCCGGTGGACCTGCACTTGATCATGTAGCAGACAGCTTTGAGGAGTTTATTGACAAGTGTTATATATCCGAAGATGATGAGGATGATCTCGACGATGAGGAGTAAGAACTGATCCCGCATACCGTCAAAGAATGGTACTCTCTTTAAGATCAACTAAGTGATGCAATAACATCCCCTGTGGCGACCGTCACAGGGGATGTTATCATAAACGCCGTATCATCGCCTCCCCCGATAGGTGCGGGGATGGCTGTTTTTATGCTTTGAGCCCCTTCCTGCTGTAGGCCGCCGCGAAGAGCAGCAGAGCACATACGAAGCTGACTGCGATCACTACGATGCTCTTAGAGGGTATATCCGATGAGCCTATGCCGTTTATGAGCTCGCTCACCTGCTGTGTCCATACCACCTGAGCTAAGTCCTTGATCTTGCCGTTG
>JAFYEQ010000303.1 GCA_017544185.1 Oscillospiraceae bacterium | reverse complement strand
GCCGGACGTGTGCAGTCCGTGGCCGTCAAGATGATAGTAGACCGCGAGCGCGAGATAAATAAGTTCAAGCCCGAAGAGTACTGGACGGTCGATGCAAGGTTCACCGATCCCCCGTCAAGAAAGATATTCGAAGCTCAGTTCGTAGGTCTGGACGGCAAAAAGACCGAGCTCAAGGACAAAGCTGCTGCTGATGCTGTGCTGGAGCGTGTAAAGGAACAGGACTTTATAGTTGACAAAGTAAGGCGTTCTGTCAGACGCAGATCTCCTGCACCTCCCTTCACTACGTCTACGATGCAGCAGGACGCATCCCGCAAGCTGGGATTCCAGACCGCACGCACCATGAAGACAGCTCAGCAGCTCTATGAGGGCGTTGAGATCGAGGGAATGGGTGCGGTAGTTCTTATCACCTATATGAGAACAGACTCGCTGCGCATATCCGATGAGGCTCAGAGGGCTGCTTCCGAGCATATCCTTTCCGCATACGGAAAGACATATCTCCCTAATTCTCCCAGGGTATACAAGACAAAGAGCAACGCTCAGGACGCACATGAGGCCATACGTCCCTCTACTCCGTCCATGACCCCCGAGAGCGTGAAGAGCAGTCTTACCAGCGATCAGTACAAGCTCTATAAGCTTATCTGGGAGAGGTTCATAGCATCTCAAATGGCAGATCAGGTGCTCGACACCGTATCTGCCGATATATCTGCAAATGGTGCTCTGTTCCGTGCTACAGGCTATTCTGTCAAGTTCCCCGGTTTTTCCGTGCTTTATACCGATACCAAGGACGATACCGAGAAGAAAGAGCTGCCCGAGATAAACGACGGCGATAAGCTGTCTCTCAAGGGCATCGAGGGCAAGCAACACTTCACCCAGCCCCCTGCGAGATATACTGAGGGATCCTTCATAAAGGCTCTCGAAGAAGAGGGCATAGGCAGACCTTCCACCTACGCTCCCACCATATCCACTATCATAAGCAGGTTCTATGTTGAACGCGAAGGCAAGAGCCTTAAACCTACAGGTCTCGGTGAAGTCACCACCGATCTTTTGACCGACAACTTCAAGAAGTACGTCGATACCAAGTTCACTGCGTCCATGGAGGGATCTCTTGACGACGTGGAGCTGGGCAAGAAGGACTGGCGTTCCACCCTGAGCGAGTTCTATACAGACTTTGCGTCCACCCTCGCCGATGCTGAAGTGAATATGGACGGCAAGCGCGTAAAGGTACCCGATGAGGAGACCGACGAGGTATGCGAGGTATGCGGCAAGCCCATGGTGATAAAGCTGGGTAGGTTCGGACGCTTCCTCGGCTGCAGCGGCTTCCCCGAGTGTACCAATACAAAGAAGATAATCAAGCCCACGGGCGGACTTTGTCCCAAATGCGGCAAGAATATACTCCTCAAGAGATCCAAGAAGGGCAGGAAGTACTATGGCTGCGAGGACAATCCCACATGTGACTTTATGACATGGGACGTGCCTGTGTCCGACAAATGCCCTAAGTGCAACGACGGTACCACACTGTTCAAGAACAAGGGGCGGCTCTTCTGCGTCAAGTGTGACTACGAGACCGCTATCAAGAAGGACAAATGATAATAGTTATCGGTGCCGGACTTGCCGGCTGTGAGGCAGCATGGGCTGCTGCAGAGAGGGGCAGAGATGTGCTCCTCATCGAGCAGAAGCCGCTGCACTATTCCCCTGCACATAAGTCCGAGGGGTTCGCAGAGCTGGTATGCTCCAACTCCTTCAAGGCCAAGCGCCCCAACTCCGCGGCGGGGCTCCTGAAGGAGGAGATGCGTGCCCTCGGATCGCTCACGGTGGAGTGTGCATATCTTACCGAGGTACCTGCGGGAGGAGCTCTGGCGGTAGACCGTGAAAGGTTCTCGGCGCTCGTTACCGAAAGGATACGCTCTCATCCGCGTATAGAGGTCAAGTATGCCGAGGTGACAGAGATACCCGACAACGACGATCCTGTCATCATCGCCACGGGCCCTCTCACAGAAGGCGCTCTGGCAGAGGATATATCACGTATCACAGGCGGGTATCTCCACTTCCATGATGCTGCCTCCCCTATCGTCACGGCGGAGTCCATAGACATGAGCAAGGCCTTCTTTGCGTCGCGGTACGACAAGGGCGGAGATGACTACATAAACTGTCCCTTCAACAAAGAAGAGTACGAGCGTTTCCACGATGCACTGATACATGCTGAGAGCGTCGAGCTCCATGAGTTCGAGAGATCCGACAGGGACGATTTCAAGGTATACGAGGGTTGTATACCCGTAGAGGTACTGGCTAAGCGCGGAGCAGATGCAGTGCGCTACGGCACCATGAAGCCCGTGGGGCTCACAGATCCAAATACCGGTCATCGTCCGTGGGCAGCGGTACAGCTTCGCAAGGAGAACGTACAGGGCACACTGTATAACCTCGTAGGCTTCCAGACGAACCTTAAGTTCGGCGAGCAGAAGCGGGTGTTCAGTATGATCCCCGGACTGGAGAACGCAGAGTTCGTCCGTTACGGCGTCATGCACCGCAACTCTTTCATTAACTCACCTCAGCTGCTGTATCCCGACTTCTCGCTCAGACAGTACAGGCATATTTTCTTTGCCGGCCAGATAACGGGCGTAGAAGGGTATATGGAGTCAGCTGCATCGGGCATCATCGCCGGGATCAACGCTGCAGGAACATCCCTCGTACTTCCCGAATATACCATGATAGGCGCTCTGTCGCATTATATCTCCGATCCCGATGTGAAGGACTTCCAGCCCATGGGTGCCAATATGGGCATACTTCCCCCGCTCGATACAAATATACGCGACAAACAACAGCGCTATCAAGCTATGGCAGACAGGTCGCTAGATCATATACGCAATACGCTTTGAGACAGGTATCCTATAAGGAGGCATTATGACTAAGCTCTCTGTAGAAAACGATATCTTCCCCCGTATAGCAAAGGAACTCCCCGCAAAGGAATGCATAAAGCTCTCTCTGGAACGCTCGGACTGTTCTCTCTGGGACTCGAAGGTAGGCGGTACTCCCTACTTCCCAAGGGATATGGAGTATCCCACAGATGAAGTGTTCTTCGTAGGTGAGCCACTGAGATTCCTGGCACAGCTCAATTTCGCAGATCTTCCCCATCTGGATGGCTTCCCAGAGAAGGGCATACTTCAGTTCTTCATAACGGCTGAGAGCGACTACGGTCTTCCTCAGGCAGGTACCACGAACGGTGGCTACAAGGTCATATATCATCCCGATGTGATCACCGATGAGGAGCTGCTGTGCAGCTCTGATGATATCCCGTATACCGACGATGAGGACTTTCCTGTAAAGGATACTTACCTTATCACCGGAACGATAGACAAGAGCCTTCCCTCGGCGGATGACTTCCGCTTTGAGGATATAGTCCTCGATGCGCTCGAGAAGGCTTCCGGCATACGGCTCGGGACCCTTGTCGATGCGTTCAACAATGACAGAGACGGCAAGGTCGTAAAAGAATGTCTCGGCGGCGAAGACGCCCTCGAGAGGATATGGGAATATGGTGATGCGCATGAGGACCGACCTTCCCTTATCGGAGGATACCCCAGCTTCGATCAGTGCGATGTACGCAGAGACGACCTTGAGGATCATACCGTGCTGCTGTTCCAGCTGGCATCGGTATACGACTATGACAACGATATCATGATCGAGTGGGGCGACGACGGTGTCGCGGACTTTTTTATCACGAAAGAGGATCTTGACGCACTCGACTTTTCCGATGTCCTTTTCTCATGGGACTGCGGCTGATGATAATGAGGTAATATATGAACATAGTAGTAGATGCGTTCGGCGGAGACAACGCGCCTCTCGCCGTTATCGAAGGCGCTGCTCAGGCAGTAAAAGAGCTCAAGGTCTCTATCACCCTCACAGGTGATGAGAAGAAGATAAGAGATTGTGCGAAGGAGCATGATATACCCCTGGATCATATCCGTATCATAGATACTCCTTCGGTGATAGATATACACGAGGAACCTACGGAGATACTCAAGTCCAGACGCGACTGCTCTATGGCAAAGGGCTTCGACGCTCTTGCCGAGGGTACAGGCGATGCCTTCGTCAGTGCAGGATCCACAGGTGCTCTCGTGGTAGGCGCGACTATGATCGCCAAGCGTATAAAGGGCATCAAGCGCCCTGCGCTGGCGCCGATCCTCCCTACCGCTAAAGGCCATATGATACTTATGGATGCAGGCGCCAATGTGGACTGCCGCCCTGATATGCTGATGCAGTTCGGCATCATGGGCAGCTGCTATATGGAGAAGGTCATGGGCGTCAAGTCCCCGAAGGTAGGGCTCCTGAACGTAGGCGCAGAGGACACCAAGGGACGCGATCTCGACAAGGAAGCATATGCTCTCCTCAAGAACGCTCCTGTGGATTTCTACGGCAACCTCGAGGCAAGAGATATGCCTCAGGGGGTATGTCAGGTAGCGGTGTCCGACGGATTCACCGGAAATATAGCGCTGAAGCTGTATGAGGGCATGGGGCTCTTCTTCGCAGGTGAGCTGAAGGGCATGCTGGGCAGCGGCACAGGCAAGCTCGCAGCCCTGATGATACTGAACAAGATAAAGGCATTCAAGAAAAAGCTGGATTATACCGAGGTAGGCGGAGCCGTACTGATGGGCATATCCCGCCCTGTGATAAAGGCTCACGGCAGCTCCAACGGAAAGGCGTTCTTCAACGCCATACGTCAGGCCAAGCTCTGCGTAAAGGGCGACGTGGTAGGTGAGATAACACGCTCCCTCGACGAGCTCAAAAAGGACAAGTAAGATGGATATCTCCAAATATACCGAAAAGCTCGGTGAGTTCGAGCAGAAGATCGGCTATACCTTCAAGAATCGCGCTCTGCTGATCGAGGCTCTGTCACATTCATCCTTTGCCAATGAGACCCGCAGACATTCCAATGAGCGTCTTGAATTTCTCGGCGACAGTGTACTGCAGATCACGATCGCGGACCATCTGTTCAGACATTTCAAGCATCTTCCCGAAGGCGACCTTACGAAGATACGCGCTTCGCTGGTATGTGAGCCTGCGCTGTTCGAGTTCGCTCAGCAGATAGAGCTGGGACGCTTCGTGCTGTTGGGCAAGGGCGAGGAGAACACAGGCGGACGCAGCCGTCCGTCGACCATATCCGACGCCTTTGAAGCGGTCATCGCAGCTGTATACCTGGACGGCGGCATGGAGGAAGCACGCAACTATATACTCGGCTTCATACCCAAGGATCTTACCCGTGACTCCGTGAAGAACCTGCACGACTACAAAACGTTGCTGCAGGAGGTCATACAGAAGAACCCCGAGGAGCATGTGGAATATG
>JAFYEQ010000031.1 GCA_017544185.1 Oscillospiraceae bacterium | reverse complement strand
TATGGCGTGGGAAAAGCATCCGTAGCCCGAGGATCTGGGGTCTCCTACGAAATAGTCGAAGAAGCTGTCCTTATAAGTCTTACCGTCCCTGTACTCTACCCTGCCGGAGGATATGGGAAGATAATTGCTGGCAAGATCCGTCTTTTCTGCTGAGAAGCCGTAATGGCGCAGCAGTATGGTGAGCGCAGTTATCTCGCAGCCTCGCGGGAGCTCGGGGTTCTGCAGTATGTTCTGCATATCTATATATACAGAATTGCTGTCATATCCGTGACGTTCGCGGGACGTGATCACAGTGCGGGTCTGCTTGGGAGCTTCGGTCTCTTCCGTGTCCTCATCCTCATCGCTGTCGTCGTCCTCGTCATACTCGTCTTCATCGGGCTCGGTCTCCTCGGTGACGGTGGTCTCGGGGACTGCAGTCTCCTTGGTAGTCACAGTGGTCTGTACGGTGGTCTCCGCGGTAGTCTGTTCGGTCTCTTTGAAGATCTTCTCGGCCCGCTCTGTATCGGGCATGGTCTCCGTGACCTCGGGCTCCTCGATCTGGTTTTTCGCCGCTTCGATATGCGGCAGTATGTACATGACCGCGAACACTATGATGACAGAGAAGAACACCAGCACCACCGCATTAGGCGCTACAGAGCCCTTTTTCTTTTTCTTGCTCATTTATCCACCTCTTGTGAGAATTTGACTATATCAGCCATATTATCTATGATGAACTGCTGTGCAGCAGCCGTATACAGGACTATGTCGTACTCCTTGCCCTTTACGCCGGTGCGGTGCTCGGATATGATCCCCACGTCAGACGAACGGCCTGTGACGATCTTAGTGTTCTTGCCGTCGGCATCGGTGCCTATCGCAAGAAGGTCCCTGGATATCAGCCAGCCTGTGACAGCATCGCGGACATGCTTTGCCCTGACAGAGCATCCGCTGCTCTCTATGATCGACTCGCAGAACGCAGTGATGGTCATGGTCTTCTCCGACGCCTTGTATTTGTCGGTATACATTAGCAGCATAGAGATATCATTGACCTTGGTACCGCGTTTCTTTGAGTTATATTCGGATATGGCACGTATGAAGCGGTCAGCGTAACGCTCGATCTTTATACGGGTCACGCCGGGTATCCGTGCAAAGCTCTCGGTGTCGGTGGGCATCTTCGCTGCGAGCTCGGCCAAGGTAAGGTCTGTGAATATGCTGTAGGGCGGTACCCCTGCCACCGAAGCGGCTTTGGCCCTTATGTCCTGGAGTATCAGGAACAGATTCCTATCGTACTTGGCAGTGCGCTCACGCACCTTATCAGCGCGTATGCGTGCATTGACGCGTATCTCGCCGCGGAGCACAGGCAGCGCCTTTTCTGTGAGCTTGGCGATGCGGTGATCATCGTCGGATATGGTGATATGGTCCATCTCACACAGTCTGGAGCATATACCATATATATACTTGACGGAGGATCCTGCCATGATGCCGTAGGTACTCAGCGTATCCAGTCCCCTGCCGGTGACAGACTCTCCGCTGTCGCCTGTAAGTATCTTTGCTACAGTGGATATACTGTATCTCTGACCCGAACGGAATATGCATGACATTATCTTCTGGGCATCGGTAGTGATGTCGGTGAGTGCTACGTCGCCGCAGCAGTAGGAGCAGTTGCCGCAGTTGTCCATGCCCGTCTCACCAAAATATCGGAGTATATAAGAACGCAGGCAGCCATCGCGGACAGCATAGCGCACCATATCCCTGAGCTTCGTCATATCACGCTCGCGTATGCGCTCGGCTTCTTCAGGGTCTAAGCTGGACTCCTCGTAGCTCTTGTTTATCAGGAACTCTGCCACGTATCTGTCACGCGGGGTATACAGCAGTATACAATCCGACGGCGAGCCGTCGCGGCCTGCACGTCCCGCTTCCTGATAATAGCTCTCCACGTCCTTTGGCATACCATAGTGTATCACGAAGGATATATTAGACTTATCTATCCCCATGCCGAAGGCATTGGTGGCCACCATCACACGGACACGGTCGTAGATCAGGTCCTCCTGATTATTGCGGCGCTCGTTCTCGGTGAGCCCCGCATGGTATCGCGATACTGAGAAGCCCTCATCTCTGAGCTTGTCGCATACGTTCTCCACATCCTTGCGGGTGGAGCAGTATATGATACCGCTGCGCCCTTCTGCATCGTACTTGCGCACCAGGCTCAGCAGATCGTGGAACTTGTCCTCGGGGTGCCGTACCTCGAAGTAAAGGTTCTTTCTGTCAAAACCCGTCACCTTCATGAAGGGCGAGCGCATATCCAGCAGACGTATGATATCGTCCCTTACCTGCTCTGTGGCAGTGGCAGTGAACGCCGTGACCACAGGACGGCGCGGGAGCTTGGCTATGAACTCGGGTATCTTCAGATATGATGGCCTGAAATCCTGCCCCCAGTGGGATATACAGTGTGCTTCATCGGTGGTCACCATAGAGATATCCATGGAGCATACTGTCTGCAGGAACGTCTCCGAGTCAAGACGCTCGGGAGCTACGTATATGAGCTTGTACCATCCCTCTGCTGCGCGTCTGAGCACGGTATGATATTGTGCCTGAGTCAGAGAAGAGTTTATATAGGCTGCCTTGATCCCCAGCCCCACGAGGCTCATTACCTGATCCTGCATCAGAGATATCAGTGGAGATATCACCAACGATACCCCGTCCATCATCAGAGCGGGTATCTGGTAACACAGAGACTTGCCTGCACCTGTAGGCATCACGCCCAGTGTGTCTTTGCCCGAGAGTATATTATCTATGAGTTCTGCCTGGCCCTCTCTCAGATCATCGTAGCCGAAGCAGCTCTTAAGGACTTCGTATTTATCCATCTCTCACGCTCACAGGTATGCTTTGGGAAGGAAGGGCTTCTCAAGGGCCCGCTTTATCTTGAAGAATATAGTCTTCTCATGCTGTATCGGTGCGACAAGTATGGATTTTATACCGAACAGCTTGGCACCGAGTATGTCCGTGAACAGCTGATCGCCGATAGTCACGGTCTCAGATCTGTCAACGCCCATCTTCTTTACAGCTTCCTTGTACCCCTTGGTCAGGGGCTTTGCTCCGTCGCTGACGTATCCCATGCCCAAGAGCTTCGCGAAGGGCTCCACCCGCGGCGGATGATTGTTGGATACGATCATCATCTTTATGCCTGCGCTCCGCATATCATCCAGCCAATCCATGAGCCCGTCTATCGGGACGGGATCGTCATGGTATGCACAGGTGTTGTCTATATCGAGTATTATGGCTCTCACGCCCATCTCACGGAGCACGTCGGGAGTCACGGACAGTATGGTCTTATAGGCTCTTGTAGGGTCAAACAGCATCAAAAGCACCTCAACGCTCGTTCACGTCATATAACAGATCGGTATGATCT
>JAFYEQ010000302.1 GCA_017544185.1 Oscillospiraceae bacterium | reverse complement strand
TGATGGTGATATACACCGCCCTGTCGATCCGGACCATGACAGGAGCATCCATATGGGTGCTCCTGCTGTTGGCATCGTTCACAGGGACTATGTCCCTCAAGGAACTGATCTCACGCAAAGTCGCCCCCTTCTTCCTCGCCGCCGCTTCGGTGCTGTTCATAGACATATATATCCTCTGCGGCAAGGAAGCGCTCCTGCTGGGGATCCTCACGGGATACGAGATCGTACACTTTATCAGGCCTGATATGGTATGGTACTTTCTCCCCGCGGTGCTGACACTGTTCGATGCGGACAGCAGCTTCTCGGGGGACCTGCTGGTAGCCCTGCTGCTGTGCGTGATATACGTACAGCACGACCATGTAGCGGAGGTCTACCGTGACCGCACCAAGGAGGACACCATCCACGAGCAGTCTCTGAAGCATGAGCTGAGAGCCGAGATGCAGCGTACTTTGCTCTCCGCCGAGAACAGCGTCCTCGAGGAACGGGCCCAGCTGTCCCAGACCCTACACGATAAGCTGGGGCATAACATCAACGGTTCGGTGTACCAGCTGGAGGCCGTGAAGCTCCTCATGGAGAAGGATCCCGAACGCGCCCGTTCTATGGTGCAGGCCGTGATCGACCAGCTCCGCACAGGTATGGACGAGATACGGGCCATACTTCGCGACAAGCGTCCCGAGAAGCATCTCCTAGCCGCAGCCCAGCTGCACAAGCTCTGTGAGGACTGCCGCACCAAGGGCATCGACGCGGAGCTCATCACCAACGGCGACCTGTCGGGCGTTCCCGAGAGCCATCTGGAAGTCATACTGGACAACTGCGTAGAAGCCGTATCCAACTCGCTGAAGTATTCGGGCTGCACTAAGATAGAGATAAACATCCACGTCATGAACAAGGTCATCCGATGCAGCATCACTGACAATGGCAAGGGCTGCAGCCACATCACCGACGGCATGGGTATATCGGGTATGCGCAGGAGGATACGGCAGTTGAACGGCATACTGGAGATCACGTCCGAGAGCGGCTTTATGGTGAATATGCTGCTGCCGCTTTGATAAGGAGCTACTATGGAAAAGATAAGGGTCATCATCGCTGACGACAGCGATTTCGTCAGAGACGGCATGAAGATAATACTCGACGTGGACGACGGCTTTGAGGTCATCGGGTGCGCCTCCAACGGTAAGGAAGCCTGTGATATAGCCGAGAAGGATCCTCCCGATGTGTTCCTCATGGATATACAGATGCCTGTTATGGACGGGATAGAAGCCACGAAATTCATCACCGAGCATCAGCTGGGAAAGGTGCTGATACTCACCACCTTCGACGAGGATGAACTGGTACAGGCGGCCCTGCGTAACGGTGCCAAAGGGTATCTGATCAAGAACCACACCCCCGAGCATCTCAAGCAGATGATAAGATCGGTATACTTCGGTACCGGAGTGATAGAAGAGAGCATCCTGGAGGATCTGGCAAAGAGCACGCCGACGGTGCCCGAGGGCTTTGCTGCAGAGGAGTTCACTGCGCGTGAGCTGGAGATCATCAAGGCCATCGCCGACGGTCTGTCAAACGAGGAGATCGCCGAGCGGTACTATCTCTCCAAGGGTACTGTAAAGAACTATATCACCTCTATACTCTCAAAGGCGGGGCTCTCCCACCGCACTGCCCTGGCGGTATATTATCTTACGGGCAAGAAGCCCGAGTAGGAGCAAAGATATGAACGGAACGATATCCAAGATAGGCTCGGTGATAGTCACGGTGACAGTATTCCTGTTTGCCCTGTTCCTGATCGTCGGCACCACATATATGCAGTGCTTCGTATGCTTCTTCCTGCCGATAGGCTTCATACTCATGACCTCTGGGCTGCACAGCGAATGTGTTCCCGACCGTAAGGTCGCAGGAGATGCGGGTATGATATTCTCCGCTGTGTACTGCACATTCATCATGATAGTATACTTCACGCAGATCACTACGATATCCACCGATAACATCACCGAAGGAGCAGCGCAGCTCATAGACTTCCGGCGGCACGGTCTCATATTCAACTTCGATATCCTCGGCTACGGCATGATG
>JAFYEQ010000301.1 GCA_017544185.1 Oscillospiraceae bacterium | reverse complement strand
TCATTGAACACGCTGTGTACCTTGTCCTCGAAGCCGCTGCGGTTGAGGAGCCCTGTGAGACGGTCGTGGGTGCTCTCCTTCTCCAGGTCGCACAGCAGAGCATTGATGGAATTCCTCTGCATAAGAGTCTCTATCGCGACTGCAAGGTTCACCGTCCATATATTGTAGAACTCGTTGAAGGGGTAGTTGCCCTCCATCATGACCGCGGAATAGCCGAAGCAGTGCTCACCAAAGTGGAGATGGGTCAGATAGTAGCACTGAGGCTCGGGGGAATCGGTAGGCGGGATCAGTATATCGGTGGACATGATCTTCATATGCTTCGACGTGCCGGTGCGGTCGATCCATATAGCGGGGGTCACAGTATGAGTTGGCTCGCTGAAGGCGCTGTCGTAGGAAGGCCTGCCCACCTCATCGGTGTATGCGAAGAGGAAGAACTTGGTATACCTGCCGAAGTTCAGGCTGTGCTTCTCGAATACGGCCTCCATGTCCTTTATGCGGTCTATGCCCGTCAGTGAGAGCATAGCGGCCTCGGCGTCGTATATGTTGTAGAGCAGGTTTATATTGCGGCGGAAGGAAAGGTTCCTGTCCTCGGGCTCATTGAGGTCACTGTCGCCGCAGCCGCAGGAACCGCGGTATATGTTAGTGGTGGGGATGCAGGTGACCCTGCCTATGGACTTGCCGGATATGGCCTTGTCGAACAGGCTGAATATACTGTCTGCAAGACGGCTCTTATCCTGACTGGCGGTGGATATGGACGGGATATGGGCCCTTGCCTCATCCACATCGTCATATCCGGATATGCACACGTCCTGGGGGATGCGTATGCCGCGTTTTGCAAGGGCGTCGCAGAGCGACAGGGCCATGAAGTCGTTGGCGCATACTATGGCCTGTGGTAGACCACCGCATTTTTTTATGAAGAACTCTGCAGCCTCATGCTGCTTGTTGTACCAGAAGTCACCGTGGAACACTCCTGCGCCCTCACGGGGGAGACCGTGCTCCTCCATGGCGTCGCCAAAGGCGTTAAGACGCTCTACCGCATCGGGATGGCCCTTGATGCCCGACATATAGCCTATCCTCGTGAAGCCGTGCTCGTTCACGAAGTGGTGGACGAATTCCTTTATGGCGCTGCTGTTGTCGAAACAGACCTGGGAGAAGTCCTTGCAGGGCTCGCTGATGGATATGATGGGGCAGCGGCAGGACATGAGCCTGTCGTGGATATGGTCTCTCACGCTGTCTATGAACACGTTGTTGTTGTCAAATATCATCCCGTCGAACTTGTCGAAGGGGATGACGTCGAGTATCCTGTCTTCTCTGACGCCGTAGTCGATATAGTCTGCGCCTATGGTCCCGACGAAATTGAAGAACAGCAGGTCGAAGCCGTGGCCGGTCCCTGCTCTGTATAGCTCATGGCACAGATCGCGGCGGAAAGTGCCTGCGATGCCGCTCATGAAGATACCTATAGTCTTGCGTCCATTCAGCATGATGATCACCCGATAACAACGAAGGTAAACGTAGGTGCCGCACAGCGGCAATGATCCACAGTATATTCTACCATACCGTCGGCAGATCTTCAAGGTATCTTTTGCTTTTTGTGATGAGAAATTGACCAAATTTGAAGAGAGCAACGAATAAAGCGGCCAAGATCTGTGCAGATCGTACAAATACGTCATATGCGTACAGATACGGCGCTTTTTGGTGCGTATAACGGCATTATGTGCCCATATCCCGCAGGACAGGCATATACAGCGCCCTTCGCGCATACTTGACATATCCGCCGATATGTGGTATAATCAGAAGATAGTGATCATATGGGGCAGCCGCCGTCACAGGCGGCGATGGATCGGCCCCGAAGGGAAGGATAGATAACATGGCATGTACTCATAACTGTTCGACGTGCGGGGAGAGCTGCGAGAGCAGGACCGCACCTCAGGATATGCACGAGAAGCTCAACGCTCAGAGCTCCGTAAAGAAGGTCATAGGCGTAGTCAGCGGCAAGGGCGGCGTAGGCAAATCACTGGTGACAGGTCTTCTGGCATCGGCCTTCGCTAAGAAGTCCTCTGCAGCTGTCATGGACGCGGACATCACAGGCCCGTCCATACCCAAGATATTCGGCATCAGCGACAGGGCCGTTGGCTCCGAGGCGGGGCTCATACCCAATAAGTCCGCTGGCGGGGTAAGCGTGATGAGCATAAACCTGCTTCTGGAGGATCCCAGTTCTCCCGTGATATGGCGCGGACCCGTGATCGCGGGCGTGATACGCCAGTTCTGGACCGATGTGGTATGGGGCGACGTGGACTATATGTTCGTGGATATGCCTCCGGGAACGGGCGACGTGCCTCTTACCGTGTTCCAGTCCCTCCCTGTGGACGGCATCATCATCGTGGCATCTCCTCAGGAGCTGGTGTCCATGATCGTGGCCAAGGCCGTGAACATGGCTAAGATCATGAACATACCCATCATAGGCATAGTGGAGAACATGAGCTATATCGAATGTCCCGACTGCGGGAAGAAGATATACCTCTACGGCGAGAGCCATGTGGAGCAGGCAGCCAAGGAACACGGCATAGAGCTCCTGGGAGCTATACCCGTATCTCCCGAGATATCCGCCCTCTGCGACAAGGGCGAGGTGGAGAAGATACAGGGCAGCTGGCTGGACAAGGCCGTAGCAGCCATAGAGAAGCTGTAGATCTATCATCAGCGAGCCCGAAGGCGGGGATGCCCCGTCTTACGGCGCTCCTCTGAGGGGATACCATGACTAAGGACATACGTACTGCGAGGAACATACGGCTCATCGCCGGGATAGCGGCTGTATCCGTCATATTCGGGACAGCCCGTGATACGTGCGCCCTCAAGATGGCAGTGTTCGAGGAGCCCGAGCAGGCCACCTATACGGTGGATACCTCACGCACCACCGAGATAAGCAGCCTGATCTTCGGCATCAACGACAATCCTGATCTGGAGGGAGTGCGTCCCACTGCGCTCAGGCAGTCAGATCCCGCGGTATCCACCTACAACTGGGAGATAAACGCATCCAATCCCGGTGCAGAGAAGGGCTACGCCAACGATGTATCGCTGGTGGATGCCTATTCCTCCGCCAGCTGGAGAGATCCGGGCCTGTATACCGAGCTGCTCATGTCCCGCTGCGCAAAGTACGGCATACCCCATAAGTATGTGACTTTGCAGATGATGGGCTATGTGGCGGGAGACTCCCTGGGCGTGGTCACCGAGGACGACTCCTCCTCCCGCTGGAGAGAGGTGGCCTTCAACAAGCACGACGCCTACACCACCCGACCCGACGGCAGCGACAGCAAGGTGTATATGGACGAGTACGTATCCTTCATCGTAGACCGCTACGGTACCGCGGACAACGGAGGAGCGGACGGGTACTTTTTGGACAATGAGCCCGACAAGTGGACGGAGAGGTTCGCCCTCACGGGAGTGGGGACCATGGACCTTGGCAAGTTCGTGGACAGGTCGGCGGAGCTGGCATGGACGGTAAAGACCATAGACAGCCATGCGCTGGTGTTCGGCCCGTCCTTCAGCGGACTGGACGGATGCATATCCGCGGGCAGCAGCAGGGTATGGGACAGGAAGTTCTCCGGTGAGTGGTCATGGGCCATAGACTACTACTTGACGGGCATGAAGCAGAAGAGCATAGACGCAGGCACCCGTCTGCTGGACGTATTGGACGTACACTACTTCACCGAGGCGCAGACTCCTCTGGGCTCCGACGTGCTCACCCATGATGACAACTACTCCAACGCCTACCGCATGCAGGCAGTGCGCACCCTGTGGGACGGAGACTACGCCGAGAACAGCGTCAACGCGCTGATGAACCGTCAGTTCACGCCGTTCATACCCACTCTCACCTCATCCATCAAGATCAACTACGCCGGCACGAAGCTCAGCTTCTCCGAGTATGACTTCGGCGGCGGCAATAATATCAGCGGCGCCATAGCCGAGATCGATACCCTTGGCACCTTCGCAAGGGAAGGGGTATATATGGCATGTCTGTCCCCCGTGACGGAGGATCACCGCTTCCAGAACGCGGCCATTGACATTTTCAACGAGATAAACGGCGGCTCCCGCTTCGGCGATACGCTCTACCATACCGAGACCGAGGACGATATGGGCTCCTGCTGGGCAGGCACCAACGACGGCCGCGATCTTACGCTCATCGTCACCAATCAGAACATGAGCGCGGAGAAGGCCGTCACCGTGGATATCAAGGGCAGCGAGGCATACGCCGTGGAGAGCGTCTTCACCATAGACGAGGAGGCGGACATAGTCGAGGCGGACACCGAGCATATCACAATAGAGAACGACCGTCTGACCTTTACCGCGGCTCCCTGCTCGGTATACCTGATCAAGCTCAGCGATACCAACGAGGAGATCGAGGAAGATCCCGACGCGACGGAGACTGCCTCCGTTACCGATGACACCGTGTCTGAGACGGTGACGGACGATACCGCACATGCGGCGCCCGCAGCCGATACCTCAGCCGAACGGCCCGCCGATGAGACCGCTCCTCCCATCGAGGAGGTCCCCGAGACGCTCACAGAAAAGAGCGTGCCCGAGACCGTCACCACGGCAGGCACCGCCGACAGCGCTCAGGTCACAAAGCTCACCGAGGTCACAGATGTGCCCGTACCCCCTGTGGAGCGCGAAGCGCCCCTCCCGCTCAAGGTAGCAGGCATAGGGCTGTCCGCTGCGGCATTCATAGGCGCATTGTACGTACTGATAAACGACAGAAAGAGATAGGTGATAGTATGGATCGCTCTTCCACAGTCGCAGTAGCATGCCCCCTTTGCGGCGGCGACCTGCAGTTCGATCCGACGGCGGGAAAGCTGGTATGTGAGTACTGCGGGCATGAGATGACCCCCGAGGAAGCGGGGATGCGCTATGATACCGAGACGGATCAGGCGCCCCCTCAGGATACGGCCGATGACGATATGAAGGGGCTCAAGTGCTCCGCCTGCGGTGCAGAGCTGGTGGCAGAGGAGAACACGTCTGCCACGATATGTCCCTTCTGCGGCAACAGCACCATCGTGCCCTCACAGCTCAGCGGCAGCTTCAGGCCCGACTTCGTGATACCCTTCGCCTTCACCAAGGATCAGGCCATGGCCAAGTACAAGGGCTACTATTCGGGCAAGAAGCTCCTGCCCAAGTCCTTTGCCGACAGCAACCATGTAGAGGACATACAGGGCGTATACGTGCCCTTCCTGCTGTTCGACGGGCATGTCGACGTAAGAGCGAGGTACAAGGCGGAGGACCGCAGGGAGACCTCCGAGGAAGTAGAGATAAAGTCCTACGACGTGGAGCGCGAGGGCTCCGTCAGGTTCAAGAACGTCCCTACTGATGCGTCCGAGCGCATGGAGGACGACCTGATGGACTCCATAGAGCCCTACGATATGGCAAAGCTCACCGAGTTCAATATATCCTATCTGCCGGGCTTTCTGGCGGAGCGCTCCAATACGGGCGAGGCATCCGAGAGAGACCGCGCATCCAAGCGCGTGGAGAACACGGCCATACAGCTGACACGGGGCACCGTGAAGCATCATATCGTCCGTGAGGACGAGCATGTGGACGTGCACATAGAGCAGATGCACTATGCACTGCTGCCGGTATGGTATCTGGTGACCAAATGGGACGACAAGATATGGAAGTTCGCGATGAACGGCCAGACCGGCAAGTTCATAGGCGATCTGCCCATAGACAAGGGCAAGCTGGCACTGAGCGTGATCGCAGCCTTCGCAGTGGCTGCTGTGATAGCGTATCTTCTGTCTCAGAGCGTAGGGATCACGGTCATCGCGGGCCTGATCGCTGCGC
>JAFYEQ010000300.1 GCA_017544185.1 Oscillospiraceae bacterium | reverse complement strand
TATGAGGCGATGGAGGCGGAGCTTGAAGAACGATCCTAAAGAAAAATTGTTCGGATCCCTGACGATGTGCAGACGAGCGGGACGGCTCGCACTGGGCTTCGACAGCACGAAGGAAAGTATAGCGGAGGGGAAGGCAAGTCTCATCCTGCTGGCATCCGATGCGTCTGAGAAGACCGAGAAGGAGACACGCTTCTTCGCGGACAAGGCGGGCGTACCGGTGATGCGCACCGAAGCTGATATGAACGAGATAGGATGGAGCCTGGGCAAAAAATGTGGAGTCATCGCAGTATGTGACGAAGGATTTGCCCGAGCCATCGCTGACAAGATAGTTTCGCATCCCTTACCTTAAGACCGATATGGGGGTATAACAGCCTATGAGTACAAAAACAGTTACTAAATTCAAGATATCCGATGTTGCCAAAGAACTGGATACGGCAGCTCAGGACATAACAAATATCATACAGCAGTATACGGGCGAGGCAAAGAAGCCCTCTCAGAGCATCAACGAGGAGGAGCTGGATATCGTCCTCGAGGCGCTCACACAGCAGAACGCTGTAGCGTCCTTCGATGATTACTTCGCTTCAAGGGCAGACAAGCCCAAGGAGGAGCCCAAGCCCGAGAAACCCAAGGCTGAGAAGAAGGAAAGGAAGGCTCCTGCTGCAAAGCAAGATTCTGCTAAGCAGGCTGCTCAGCCCAAGGCAGAGCCCGAGGCTAAGAAGGACAGCAGTCCCAAGGCAGAACAGGAGACCAAGTCCAAGGCAGAACAGGAGACCAAGTCCAAGGCTGAAGAGCCTAAGACCGAGGCTGCTCCCAAGGCTCAGCCCGAGACCAAGAAGCCCGAGGCTAAGAAGCCTGCTCAGCCTGCTGCAGAGAAGACCGAAAAGGCTGAAAAGACAGAGAAGTCCGATAAGTCCGATAAGGCTCAGCCCAAGGAGAGCCGCTCTGCTGTTGACAAGTTCAAGGAGCAGATGAAGAAGTCCGACGAGAAGAAGAAGACTTCCGAGAAGTCCGACAAGGACAAGAAAAAGAAGGAAGAGCGCAAGGAAGACAAGTCCAACAAGACCAAGATCGAGGGCACCTTCTCCGCTGAGGGCTCCAAGGTAGAGCAGAAGACCCGTACCGTCGATACTCGCGGCAGCTATGTAGACGTAGACAAGTACAACGAGCGCTACGACAATATGGCCGATCAGAGAGGCGGCGGACAGGGCAAACGCAAGGACAGCTTCTCCGGCAAGAAGCAGAAGATAAACCAGAAGTCCCAGCAGCGCAAGAACCAGCAGTACTCCAGCAAGCGCGAGACAGAGGCAGAGAAGCTGCGCCGTCTGGAGCTCGAGCGTGCCCGCAAGCAGCAGCTCAAGGTGCTCATCCCCGATGAGATAGTAGTCAGCGAGCTGGCATCCCGTCTGAAGGTCATTGCGACCGAGGTCATCAAGAAGCTGATGCAGCTGGGCGAGATGTGTACCATAAATCAGGTGATCGACTTCGATACCGCGTCTCTCGTGGCTGAAGAGCTGGGCGCTAAGGTAGAGAAGGAAGTCATCGTCACCATCGAGGAGCGTCTTATCGACGACAGCGAGGACGAGGGCGAGGGCGTAGAGCGTGCTCCCGTAGTGGTAGTCATGGGCCACGTCGACCATGGTAAGACCTCCCTTCTCGACAAGATCCGCAATGCTCATGTCACCGCGTCCGAGGCAGGCGGCATCACCCAGCATATAGGTGCGTACCGTGTCAACTGCAAGGGCAAGGAGATCACCTTCCTGGATACTCCCGGCCATGAGGCCTTCACGTCCATGCGTGCAAGAGGCGCTCAGGTAACGGATATAGCTATACTCGTGGTAGCAGCCGACGACGGCATCATGCCCCAGACGGTAGAGGCTATCAACCACGCCAAGGCAGCGGGCGTGTCCATGATCGTTGCCATAAACAAGATGGATAAGCCCGAAGCAGATCCCGACCGCATCAAGCAGCAGCTCACCGAATACGGTCTGGTATGCGAGGAGTGGGGCGGCGACGTAATATGCGTTCCTGTGTCCGCTAAGACGGGCGACGGCATAGACGATCTTCTGGAGAACGTGCTCCTCGTGGCGGAGGTGGCACAGCTCCACGCTAATCCCGACAGGCTGGCCAAGGGTACTGTCATCGAGGCAAGGCTCGACAAGGGCAGAGGCCCCATCGCTACCCTGCTGGTACAGAACGGTACTCTCCATACCGGCGATATACTCATCGCAGGTACGGCTGTCGGCCGCGTGAGAGTCATGACCAACGACAAGGGCGAGACAGTAACGTCCGCAGGCCCCTCCTATCCTGTGGAGATCACAGGTCTGGCAGAGGTGCCCTCCGCAGGCGATACCTTCAATGCGGTAGAGGACGAGCGTCTGGCAAGAGAGCTGGTAGAGCAGCGTAAGCACGAGGCTAAGCAGGAGCAGTTCAAGCAGTACCAGAAGGTCACTCTGGACAATCTGTTCAGCCAGATCGAGCAGGGCGAGATCAAGGAGCTGCCCATCATCGTCAAGGCAGACGTACAGGGCTCTGTGGAGGCTGTTCGTCAGTCCCTGGAGAAGCTCTCCAACGATGAGGTGCGCATAAAGGTGATCCACGGTGCCGTTGGTGCAGTATCCGAGGGCGATGTCATGCTGGCGAGCGCATCCAATGCCATCATCGTCGGCTTCAATGTGCGTCCCGACCCCGTGGCTCAGGAGAACGCAGAGCGTGACGGCGTGGATATACGCCTGTACCGCATAATCTACGATGCTATCGAGGAGATAGGCACCGCTATGAAGGGAATGCTGGCTCCCAAGTTCCGCGAGGTACAGTGGGGCCGCGTAGAGGTGCGTCAGGTATACAAGATATCCAGCGTAGGCCTTGTAGCAGGATCCTATGTCCTCAACGGCAAGGTCTCCAGGAACTGCCAGATAAGAGTAGTGCGTGATGGTATCGTCATAGCCGATGACAAGATGTCCTCCCTCAAGCGTTACAAGGATGACGTCAAGGAGGTCAACGAGGGCTACGAGTGCGGTATCACGCTGGAGAAGTTCAATGATATCAAGGAAGGCGATATCTTCGAGGCTTATGTTATCGAAGAGTACCGTCCCGAATAACATCGTAAAGGTCCAAAGGGGGAATGGATATGTCCGGGATCAAGAACGCAAGACTTGCGGAGGATATAAAGAGAGAGATATCTCTGCTGATACGTGAGCGTATCAAGGATCCGAGGGTATCAGACGGTCTGGTATCCGTGGTAAGGACGGATCTGTCGGGCGACAATTCTCACTGCAAGGTCTATATCTCACATATTAACGGCGGAGAGCACACCGCTAAAGCGGTAGAGGGGCTCAAGAGCGCTCAGTCCATGATAAGACGCGAGACAGCCAACAAGCTCCATATGAAGAAGGCTCCCGAGCTGGTATTCATCGCCGATGATTCCATAGAACACTCCGCTCAGATCTCAAAGATGATCGATGAGGCGGTAGGCAAAGAGGTGACGGCTGATGAGTGAGAACATCGACTGCAAGGCAGCCGCTAAATACCTGTCTTCACACGACAATTATCATATACTTATCCATCACGATCCCGACGGCGATGCTGTGGGGAGCGGGTTCGCGCTGTGCTTTGCACTGCGTAAGATGGGAAAGAAGGCCAATGTGATGTGCTCGGACGATATACCGTCTAAGTATTCCTACATCACAGACAGCTACACTGCCGATAAATTCTCTCCGGATACCATAATATCCACGGATGTGGCAGACTCAAAGCTGCTGGGCAAGAAACTGGCTGTCTTCGCTGACTATGTGGAGCTGGCCATAGACCATCATGCTACCAATACAGGCTTTGCAAAGCGGCTCGTGATCGACCCCGAGGCGTCCTCTGCCTGCGAGGTGGTATACGAGATATTCAAGGCGGGCGGCTTCGAGGTGGATGAGCTCATAGCTACCTGTATATACACAGGTATGGCTACGGATACAGGCTCGTTCAAGTACGACTCCACCACGCCGCGCTGCCACGAGATAGCAGCGGAGATCATCCGCGACTATAAGATCTCCACAGGGCGCATCGGACGCAT
>JAFYEQ010000299.1 GCA_017544185.1 Oscillospiraceae bacterium | reverse complement strand
TCAGACCGAGGCTCAGGAGGTGTCTATACCATTTGAATGAGTTCGATGATATCGCCGAGAACATAAAGCGTATCAAGGATACGGTGGAGAATGCCAGACAGCGAGCGGGCACGGATGAAGTAAGGATCATGGCGGTCACGAAGACCGTCCCGCCCGAGAAGGTGAACTTCGCCATATCGCAGGACTTCACGCTCCTCGGTGAGAACCGCGTACAGGAGTATCTCGGCAAGAAGGATATGTACAGCCCTGCGGAGGTACACTTCATCGGTCACCTGCAGTCGAACAAGATAAAATACCTTATCGACAGCGTGACTATGATACAATCGGTAGACAGCGTGCATCTGGCACGCGAGATATCCAAGGCAGCGGTCGGCATCGGCAGACGCATGGATATCCTATGTGAGGTCAATATCGGGCGGGAGCCGTCTAAGACAGGCTTCGATCCCGATGGGATAGACGATGCGGTACATGAGATACTGTCGCTGGAGGGCGTTCGGCTCCGCGGTCTCATGGCGATACCGCCCGTCGATGATAGCATCAGGTATTTTGACAGGATGCGCACCTTATACGAGGACATAAGATCCTTCGCTCAGGGGATAGATACACTGTCCATGGGAATGTCGTCGGATTATCCCGACGCCATCGCCTGCGGATCGAACCTGGTGAGGATAGGATCTGCGTTGTTCGGCGCAAGGTTATATAATACAGTTACTGCAATATGAACAGATAAGAGAAAGGAAGGACCGTTTTATGGGTATGCTTGACAATATCAAAGCATTTCTGTCTGATAATACTGAGGATGATCTCCCCGAGGAGGAAAGCTACGAGCCGCAGCCTGCTCCCAGGCAGGAGCGTCCGCTGCCTCCCAATGGCACCCGCGCAGGCGATGACAACAGGCTGAACATATCCCTTACCGCACAGCTGAGAGTCATACTCGTCAAGCCCGAGAAGTTCACCGATACCAAGGAGATCGCGAACCATCTGAACAACAAGCAGACGGTCGTGCTCAATCTGGAATCCACCACTCCCGATGTGACCCGCAGGATCATCGACTTCCTGGGCGGTGTGGCGTATGCAAACGGCGGCAGCATCAAGCCCGTTGCGAACAATACGTTCATCATCACTCCGTATACCGTATCGTTCCAGGGCGATGAGCTCTCCGAGCAGCTCGAGAGCAACGGCGTATTTCTTTGATCATGCACCCGACAGCATCTGATATGTCCGATGAGCAGCGACTGCTCATCGCCCGTATCGAAGACCTTTATACCGCGAGACAGCGCGGCAGGCGTTCGTTCACATCGTTCCTGTCAGAGGGCGAGTATGCCCTTGCAAGGAGCTGGTGCGAGCGCCGCGGAGAGCAGCTCTGCTTCTGGGGCGGCTATGACGGAGCACAGCGCGTGATGGCGGGAGGCTTTCCCGACTATGAGGAGCCCGATACGGGAGCTTTCCCTATCAGGAGGCTCTTTATTGGCGGACGCATGACCGAGGGGCTCACCCACCGTGACTATCTGGGCAGTATGCTGGGCCTTGGCATAGAACGCGCCATGTGCGGTGATATCATCGTCACCGACAGCGGGGCATATGCTATGCTGGCCCCCACTTCTGCCGAGCTGGTGCTGCGTGAGCTCACCAAGGTGGGCAGGACAGGCGTGAAGGTCAGAGAATGTGATGCTGACGAGGATATCGAGCGTAAAGACGATATCGCATACAGATCCGCTACCATATCATCACTGAGACTGGACTGTCTGGTCAGCGCTATGACAGACCTGTCCCGTGAGAAGTCTTCTTCGCTCATACGCAGCGGAGCGGTCTCTGTTGACCATTTTCCCTGCGAGGACGTGTCGCGTCAGGTGCCTGAGGGCAGCCTGATATCCATCAGAGGTCACGGCAGGTACGTGCTGTCCGAGGTGGGCGGCAGGACGAAGAAGGACAGGATACATATCACTTTCGGAAAATATCAATAAGACAATATAGAAATGAGGGATATATATGACTGCACAGGAAGTGCGCACTCAGAGCTTTCAGATTCAGCCTAAGCAAGGTTACAATACGGATGAGGTAGATCTCTTCCTCGACAAGATAGCAGATCAGCTCGACAAGTACGAGAAGGAGCGCGAGGAGACCGAGCGCAAGATGGAGGTGCTCGTACAGAGCATCAGACGCTATAAGGATGATGAGGAAGCTATCAAGGATGCCATGGTGGATGCCCGCAGACAGAAGCAGACCATCCTCGCCGAAGCGCAGCAGTCAGCTGAGAAGATCATAGCAGATGCAAATCTCAAAGCAGATGAGATAGTCGGCAGCACCTCCTCCAGAATAGAGAAGGAGAGCAAGGCTCTTGCCAAGATGCAGAGCGAGGTCAAGAAGTTCAAGTCTGAGATACTTGCTATGTATAAGGATCATCTCAAGCTCATAACCTCCCTCCCCGGAGACGATACCGAAGAAGAATATGTGACCGAAGAGGTCGAGTATATAGAAGAAGACGACATGAGCTCCACCAAGGTCATGGATACCGCGCAGCTCAGGAATGCCGAATAAACACTAAAGGAGAAGTCACGATGCCCGAATTTGACAAGACGCTCTGTCTGCCTGAGACAGAGTTTTCCATGAGAGGCGATCTGGTAAAAAAGGAACCGGTCATGCTCGAGAGCTGGGAAAGCAGCAGGATGTATCACAAGATGGTAGCCAGGAACGAAGGCAAGCCTTCGTATGTCCTCCATGACGGCCCTCCGTATGCAAACGGAGATATCCATATGGGGACAGCGCTCAATAAGGTGCTCAAGGATATCATCGTAAAGCAGAAGAATATGTCAGGGTATCGTTCTCCCTATATACCCGGCTGGGATACCCACGGCCTCCCGATAGAGCTGAAGGTGCTCAAGCAGCTCCACGCTGAGAACGGCGCTATCCCTCCCGTAGAGCTCCGCTCCAAGTGCAAGGAGTATGCTCATACTCAGGTAGCTGGCCAGATGGCTCAGTTCAAGCGCCTTGGTGTATGGGGCGACTTCGAGGATCCCTATCTTACCCTTAAGCCCGAGTTCGAGGCAAGACAGGTGGAGATCTTCGGTGATATGTACTCCAAGGGGTACATCTATAAGGGCCTCAAGCCCGTATATTGGTGTCCCGACTGCCAGACTGCACTGGCTGAGGCAGAGATAGAGTACGCCAACGATCCCTGCGTATCTATATACGTCAAGTTCAGAGTCACCGATGACAAGGGACTGTTCGCTTCCAAGGGCATCGACAAGGACAAGACCTATTTCGTTATATGGACCACCACTACATGGACGCTCCCCGGAAACCTGGCTATATGCCTTGGTCCCGAGTATGACTATGCTGTCATCAAGGCAGGGGAGGATCATTATGTCATGGCTCAGGCACTGGCTCCCATCGCCATGGAAGCAGCAGGCATAGAGGACTATGAGACCGTAGCTGTATTCAAGGGCAGCGAGCTGGAGTATATGAAAGCTCGTCATCCCTTTCTCGACAGGGATTCCCTCGTGATCGTAGGCGACCATGTCACTCTCGAGAGCGGTACCGGATGTGTACATACTGCTCCCGGCTTCGGTGTAGACGACTTTGAGGTATGCAAGAAGTACCCCGAGATAGATATGATAGTACCCGTTGACTCCAAGGGCAAGCAGACCGAGGCAGCGGGCAAGTATGCAGGCATGACCACCGATGAGTCCAATAAGGCTATCGGCAAGGATATGCAGGAGAGCGGTGCTCTTCTGGCGAGCGAGAGGATCGTCCATCAGTATCCTCACTGCTGGCGCTGCAAAAACCCTGTGCTCTTCAGAGCTACCGAGCAGTGGTTCTGCTCTGTCAAGATGTTCAAGGACGCCGCTGTCAAGGCCGTTGAGAGCGTACAGTGGATACCCGAATGGGGCGAGGACCGCATCAAGGGCATGATCCTCGACCGATCCGACTGGTGCATATCCCGCCAGAGGACATGGGGCGTTCCCATACCCGTGGTATACTGCAAGGACTGCGGCAAGCCCGTAGTCACCCCCGAGACCATAAAGGCTATTTCCGATATGTTCAGGAGCGAGGGTGCTGATGCATGGTACATCAAGGAGCCTTCCGACTTCCTGCCCGCAGGCGTGAAGTGTGAGTGCGGCTGCACCGAGTTCATCAAGGAGAAGGACATATTCGATGTATGGTTCGACAGTGGCGTTACTCATACCGCTGTGATGAAGGAGCGCGGCTTCGACCTGCCCGTAGATCTGTACCTTGAGGGCGCAGACCAGTACAGAGGCTGGTTCCAGTCCTCACTGCTGACATCCGCCGCTATCGGCAACGGTGCTCCTTACAAGGCAGTATGTACTCACGGCTGGGTGGTCGACGGCGAGGGAAGAGCTATGCACAAGTCTCTTGGCAACGGCATAGATCCCGCCGACGTGATAAAGCAGAACGGCGCCGATATACTCAGGCTCTGGGCTGCATCCTCCGATTACCATTCGGATATACGTATATCCAAGGATATACTCAAGCAGCTGGCTGATACCTACAAGAAGATACGCAACACTGCCAGGTATATACTCGGTAATATAAGCAACAAGAGCGGCTTCGATCCCGACAAGGATATGGTAGCCGTGGAGGATATGAACGAGATCGACAAGTGGGCTCTCACCCGTCTCGATATCCTCATAGACAAGGTAAACGCAGGGTACGAGATATTCGACTTCCATGTAGTGGTACACAGTATACACAACTTCTGCGTGACCGAGATGTCCAACTTCTATCTGGACATCATCAAGGACAGGCTCTACTGCATGGGCGAGAAGGATCCCGAGAGAAGGAGCGCTCAGTCCGCTATGTACCTGATACTTTCTGCAGTATCTCGTATGTTGGCTCCCGTGCTCTCCTTCACGGCTGAGGAGATCTGGAAGTATATACCCCATCGTTCCTCCGATAACACCGAGAGCATATTCCTCAATGATATGCCCGAGAAGATAAACGTCACCGTCGATGACGCGTTCATCGCAAAGTGGGATCTGCTGTATAAGGTGCGCTTCGCTGTCACCAAGGCACTTGAGGTAAAGCGCAACGAGAAGCTGATCGGCGCTCCTCTGGAAGCTAAGGTCACACTGCATATCCCCGATGCCGACACCTACACCAAGATCACATCATGGTCCGAGGATCTGGCAGCAGTATTCATCGTGTCCGGCGTAGCTGTGGTCAATGACGACAACGGCGAGCAGAGATACGACGATGCAGGCGTGGATGTGTCCGTCACCGTAGAGCGTGCAGGCGGCAGCAAGTGCGAAAGATGCTGGTGCTATTCCGAGTACGTGGGCAGCAACGCTGTATATCCCACTCTCTGTGAGCGCTGCAGCAAGCAGGTAGAAAAGATACTGTGATAATACTGTTTTGGGTCTGCGCCGTGGTATGTGCGGTGCTGGACCGCATCACCAAGGTCATCGCCGAGGCGAACATCACCGATACGGTACCTGTGATACGGATCGGAGACCGGGATATATTCTGGTTCTCTCTGATACATAACACGGGAGCGGCGTTCTCCTCCTTCTCGGGGCAGACCGCTGCATTGTCGGTGTTCACCGTGGTACTGCTGACGGCGATAGTGATATACTACCACAAGCAGAAGGACAAGAATATGTTCACCTCCATCGTGTTCGGTATGATCGTGGGAGGCGGACTGGGCAATCTCTTCGACCGTGTGGTGTACGGTAAAGTGACGGACTTCCTGAACCTGTTCCCGTTCACGTTCATATTCAATGTAGCTGACATATTCGTGGTCATCGGTGCGATACTGCTGATCATATATATGCTCTTCTTCGAGGAGAGGCACAAGCAGGAGTATGACCCTGAGAAGGAGATCCCCGAGGAGCTGTATGCGCCTCCCGGTATGATGGGGGGATCCGCAGAAGACAGCATGACGGCGATCCGCGGAGACGATCATGATGAGTGATACCGATACTATCGTGGCGCTCACCGCCGACGCAGACTATCCCAGGATAGACAAGTTCATATCCGACAGTATCGACGATGTGAGCCGCTCCCATGCCGCAAGGCTCATAGAGGACGGCAACGTCAGCGTCAACGGCAGGACCGTGAACAAGAGCGCAGGGGTACATACTGGAGACGAGATCACCGTGGTGATACCGCCGCCGGATATACTCACCGCAGAGCCGGAGGACATACCTCTGGATATCATATACGAGGATGACGATCTCCTGGTCGTGAACAAGCCCAAGGGCATGGTAGTACATCCCGCTGTGGGCAACCCGTCGGGCACGCTGGTCAACGCGCTGATGTACCATTGCCGCGGCAGACTGTCGGGCATAAACGGAGTGCTCCGTCCCGGGATAGTCCATCGTATAGATAAGAACACCAGCGGTCTGCTGGTGGTGGCCAAGTCCGATGCAGCGCATAACGGGCTGGCAGAGCAGATCAAGGCACATTCCATGACACGCGAGTATCTGGCTGTGGTATGCGGCAGGTTCAAGGAACGGGAGGGCACGGTAGATGCTCCCATAGGGCGCGACCCGTCCGACAGGCTTCGTATGGCAGTGACGCCGCGCAATTCCAAGAATGCGGTCACACATTATACCGTGATAGAGCAGTACCGTGACCATGCGTTCATCAGGCTGAGGCTGGAGACAGGACGCACTCATCAGATACGTGTGCATATGGCACATATCGGCAGGCCCGTGCTCGGCGACGACGTGTACGGCAAGCCGTTCAAGGGCATTGACGGACAGTGTCTGCATGCCTATAAGCTGGGCTTCATCCATCCGATCACCTATGAGTATATGGAGTGGACGGGCGAGCTGCCACAGTATTTCAGAAATGTACTTGAAAGGGTACGGACCGATGCATCATAACGATAAGAGGATAGTGCTCTTCTCCGATATGGACGGCACCTTCCTCGATCATGACAAGACCATATCAGATAAGAACATGGCAGCCATACGGCGTCTTCGCGAGAGCGGCGGGATGTTCGTCATGGCTACGGGGCGCATACTCCAGGCCACAAGGCACTATTTTGAGCCGCTCTCACTTGACTGCCCGTGCATACTTTGCAACGGGAGCATGATATACGACTGCCGTACAGGCGAGGTCGCATGGGCGGTATCTCTCGACAGAGACATCACCTTCTCTCTGATACGCGACGTGCTGGATAAGTTCCCGCAGGTGGCAGCAGAGGTATGTATGCCCGAGGGCATATACGTGGTGCAGCTCAACGACGTGGAGCGTATGCACTGGAAGCTGGCAGGCTTCTCGCCTCTTCCCGAGGTGGTGGACAGTCTGGACGACGTGCCCGAGGGAGATATATCCAAGATACTCTTCTCTATACCCGAGGAGCTCATGCCCGAGGTGGAGAGCTACTGGACTACGCTGAGATATCATGACACAGTGGAGTTCGTGACATCATCGCCTATATTCTTCGAGATACTTCCCAAGGGCAGCTCCAAGGGAGCCGCCATGAAGAAGCTCATGGAGATATACAGGCTGGAAGGATGCTATACCGTTGCGATGGGCGACTACGACAACGATATAGAGATGCTGAGGTATGCAGATCTTGCCGCGTGTCCGTCCAATGCTCATGATACGGTGAAGCAGGTCTGCGATATAGTGACCGACACCGACTGTGACGGCGGCAGTGTCGCGGACGTGATAGATACTTTACTACGTAAGGGGTCCTTTGAAAGAGCACACAGGTCTTCAGAGGTTTCCATATAAATTGTTGAAGGGAATGTTATTATGGACGATCTTAGAAAAAAGCAGCTGCAGAT
>JAFYEQ010000298.1 GCA_017544185.1 Oscillospiraceae bacterium | reverse complement strand
CTATTTGAGCGGATCCGTGGGCCGACACGAGGGCTCCGTAGGAGACCCGTTGGCCCCCTACGGAGATCATCAGCCCCTACGGGGAAGTTTCCTTACAGTAGGGGCGCACCTACGTGTGCGCCCATGGACCCCATATATTAGAGGCCATGTGCCCTATGGATGTAAGAGGGGATGGGATGAATAGACGGATCCGTAGGCCGACACGAGGGCTCCGTAGGAGACCCGTTGGTCCCCTACGGGATCTCCACTCTCAACTCTCCCGCGGCTTCTATGCGCAAACGTATGAGCCTGCTGTCCTCGGCCTCGGTGACGGTGAAGACTATATCCGTATCGGGGACGGGGATCTCCTCCCCCTCCTCGGGTATCCTGCCCGACAGCTCCATCACCAGACCGCCCAGCGTTACACTGTCGGTCTCTACGGGTATCTCTATGCCCGTCTTGTCCGTGAAGTCGTTGATACTAAGATCCGCCGCCGCATCATAGACGCGTCTGCCGTCCTCGGTCGCCACACTGCGCAGGGACTGATCCTCCTCGTCGGCCTCGTCGTAGATCTCGCCCAGTATCTCCTCGATCAGATCCTCCATGGTCACCAGACCGAAGGTGCCGCCGTACTGATCCTTGACCACCGCCATATGGATCTTGCTCTTCTGCATCTTTGACAATACCGCCGATACCGTCTCGAACTCGGTGACATAGAGTATGTCCTTGATGATGCTCTCCACCGTGCCGTCCGTATCGCCGCTGTCCTCGGTGCGGAAGAAGTCCTTCTCGTGTATGAAGCCCGTGATATTGTCGATCGTCTTGTCGTATACAGGCAGGCGGGAGTATCTCTCCTCGATGAACACCTGACGGATATGCTCCCTGCTGTCGTGTTCCTCCACGGCGATGATGCGCACGCGGGGTATCAGCACCTCGGATACCTGCATATCGTCTATCTCCAGAGCGGACTTGACTATGTCACGCTCACGCTCCTCCAGTACGCCCTCCTCCTCGATCTCGTTGAGGATGTATTTCAGCTCATCCTCCGTCACCGAGGGGACGTCGTCCTTTCTTGCGATAAGCCCCTTGATCAGCGTGAACAGGAACGTGACGGGCGTGAGCACTATTCCCAGAATGTACAGCGGCACCGCGAAGGCCTTCGTCAGCCCCTCCGCATTGTCCTTGGCTATGGACTTGGGCAGTATCTCGCCGAATATCAGCACCAGCACCGTCATAGCGACCGTGGCGACGCCTACGCCGCCCACGCCGAAAAGTCTCGTACATACCACCGTACCGATGGATGCCGAGAGTATATTCACTATATTGTTCCCCACCAGTATCGTGGTGAGGGTCTTATCGAAATCCTCCGCAAGGGACAGCGCCCTTGCAGCCCGCCTGTCAGTCTCCGACGCCTGCTTCAGACGTATGCGGTTCACCGACGAGAAGGCGGTCTCCGACGCCGAAAAGAACGCCGAGAGGAAGAGCAGCACGACTATCGCCGCATACGCCATATATACCTCTTTTGTTATGGAACGGTCTATTTACCGGAAAGGGACAAGAGACAAGGGACAAGGGACAAGAGTTGCAACTGCTGACGCAGTTGCCAAAGACAAGGGAAGAATGATCTTCAGCTCCTATCTCTGACCTCTGGGATCAATAGGAGCCAGCTGCCCTTGCTCTTCTTTTCTCTCGTAGTCGTCCAGACCGAGACAGGTCTCCGCCAGGTACTCTGCCCTTTCGCGGACGATCTGGTAATGTGTCTTCACCGTATCGCGGGAGCGGTACTCCTCCTCCAGATCCGAGAGCATCCTGTCGTAGCCCTCCTGATCCAAGGGGTAGGTCTTCACTACAGGGTCTGACTTATCTATGCACAAACGGCCGTTCCATGTGGAACACTCAAGAGTGCTCTCACCGTCCTTGACCTTGTGCGGGACTATCTTGTAGTTGAGATCCTTCTCTTCCGCGCTCCCCGAGAACGTGCCGCCCTCGCTGAACAGGAAGAATTTAGGTATCTCGAAAAGCTCTGATGCAGATGAACGCATATTATCCTCCTTCTCTCGGGGAGAGTTGAGAGTTGAGATCCTGTAGGGGGCCAACGGGTCTCCTACGGAGCCCTCGTGTCGGCCTTCCCCACAAATGAAAGGCACCGCAGGCAAACATCAACGAAACGGGTGCGGGCACTGCCCGCCTAGCAGCACAGCCTTATGATCGTCTCTGTGTACAATATTATGTCCCGGCGGAGCTCGTCGATGCCGATCGACTCATTCGCCCCGTGCATATTGTACTCCACGCCCGGCCACTCCGGGCCGAAGGCTACGCCGCTCTCCGTGTCGTGGACATAGGTGCCGCCACCGATAGCGAGGCATTCGCCCTTCTCGCCCGTTATGTCCTCGTATACCTCCAGCAGGGTGCGGACCAGCTCGCTGTCCTCGTCTGCCTCATGGGGCTCGCTGCGGAACACGTCGTGACCGTGGAGGCAGCAGTTGAGCTTGGCCACGATCTCATCCGACCGCTTGTCCAGCGGGAAACGTATGTCGCACATGAAGCTTGTCGTATCACCCTCTGTATCGGCTATGCTCAGTACACAGGTCAGATCTCCCGACTTGGGGTCGCTGCATTTGATGTCCAGCGACGCGCCGTCGGTCTCCCCATAGGGGAACACCCGGGACACGACCTTCGCCATGCGGGATACGGGCGATACCGCGCCCAGCAGCGCGGTCAGCGCGTTTTTGCCCTGCTCGGGAGTGGACGCATGGGCACCCACTCCCTCCGCCGTTATACGCATAGTATTATCGTCTATGTTTTCTACAGAAAATATAATATCGGGATATTTCGCGAACTCCTCGGACAGGTCGCATACCGGTACTATCGCCTCAGCCCGCTCGGGCACCGCGTTCACCACGCTGCCGCCCTCTATGCGTATATCCGCAGGGAGGCTGAAGGAATAGCGCACCATGCCCTTCTCGGCGGATATCAGCGGGAATTCGGCGTCGGGGGTGAACAGCATGGGCGGGAACTTCTCCTTAGTCAGGTAGTAGTCCAGATCTGCCGACCCGTTCTCCTCGTTGCTGCCCAGTATAAGCCTCATATTGCGCTTGAGGGGGATGCCCAGCTCCTTCACGATCCTCATGGCGGTGATCACCGCAGCCGCAGGTCCCTTGTCGTCTATGGCGCCGCGCCCGTAGATCCTGCCGTCGCGTATGTCCGCCTCAAAGGGAGAGGACTCCCACTTCTGCCCCGTCACGGGGACCACGTCCAGATGGCAGAGCACGCCCACCTCAGGCTCCCTGTCATCGAACTGCGCTGTCACCACGTAGTTGTCGAAGTTATGCACCACGAATCCCTCCGACAGCTCCCGCTGTACGAACTTGACCGCCTCTGCGCAGTTTTCGCCGAAGGGCATCCCCTCCGAGGGCTCGCCCATCACGCTGGGTATGGCGATCAGCTCCGACAGCAGTATCACAGCGGAGTCCAGGTACTCGTCCGCCAGCTCTTCTATACGTTCACGCATATCATCGTTCCCCTTTCACAGGCATCTGCCTCTGTCATTCGGTCTCGCCCTGCAAGTTCACGGTATAACGGCTGCCGTCCAGTGTCACGGTATAGGTGCGGGTGGCGATAAGGTCGCCGCACAGGCGCTCGTTAACGGTATAGGTCACCGTGTCCGTAGCTGCTTCCTCGCCCTCGGCAACGGGTACAGATCCTATCTCCACGGTCTCGTCACCAAGCACCGTCGCACAGGATACGCCGCCGTAGCTCCACAGCGCGGGATGCTCGGGCTGCACCACGTCTACCGTGATCAGGCCGCTCCTGACGATGCTTCCCTTGTCCTCGCCGTCAGAGGTGATATACAGGGGATGAGCGCTGTCCGTGGTAACGGTGTATATATGCTCGGTGTCCTTGACTATGCCCGCCGCATACAGCAGCGCGATATAGTTCTGAGGAAGATGTGCCATAGTGTTCCTGTCGGGCATCTCCTCGTCCTCCTCGCCGGTGAGCTGCATGAGCGTAGCGTACAGTCTTACGAGGGTGAGACCGCTCCCGAGCGGGAGCTCGCTCTCCAGCTGGGCTGCAATGTCCACGGTGCCGATATCGCCGGTGCCCGCGATCAGGTCGTCGGTGCCCAGTGCCGCATGGGCGAAGGCCTCCTGATAGCCCTCGTTCTCGTACTGCACCGCAGTGGGGATGGCCTCATGGAAGATATCGCAGAGCATAACGGGAAGACACAGGTCATGGGGATCGAACTCGGTCTTGTCGTCCTCCAGCATGGCCTTGTACAGCTTCTCTATGTTCTTCCGACGCTTGTCGCCGTAGGCGGACAGATCCAGATAATGGGTAACGCCCGGGCGCTCGAAGCCCCAGTCTGCAAAGGGCAGATAGGGCACGGCATCCGAGGGATCCACGATATTGTGTATGCACTTGTAGCCGCCCTTGGTTTTGTAGGATCTGGGCGCTGCGAAGGTATAGGCATACACCCTGTCCTGACCGATATCGTTGGCTGTACGTGCCGCAGTAAGGCCTGCCACAGCGCCGCCGCGGGAGTATCCCACTATCCACATGCTGTAGTCGGTGAGCCCCTGGTCTTCGATGTATGCGTCTATACGGCGCTTCACCATAGAAGATGCTCTCATGAAGCCCTCGTGGTATACTGTACTGTCGCCCAGGCGCATATTGCTGGACCATTCCCCGCCGTAGCCGCCGCCTCTCACAGCAGCAGCCACGATCTTCTTGCCGCCGGGGAGCGTCAGGGTGCATATCCCCACGGCAGCATCGTCGCTGTCGTCCTCGTTGTCGTAGCGGTACTGGGTATAGGTGTCCATATCGAAGCCCGCCGCCTTGAAGAAGCGCTTGATGTCCGCATCGTCACGACCCGAGTCCATAGCAGCCACCGACATCATCAGTGATGCCTTCGCCAGACCGTGGTCGTATATGGCGGTATTGTTGAACATATTCGGCGAGAACCTGAAGGTCACGGACTTGCCGATGGCGTTCAGATCCGTCTTGACGGCATAGGGATCCTCGGAGAGCTTGGTATGGGTCGTCTGCGACGCATCGCCGTGACCCATCTCCGATACCATGCCGTCCGCATGGACCGCTGCCGCAGGCGCCGCAGCCGATATCATCATCGCTGCCGCCATGATAAGTGCTGTATTTTTCATATGTATGCTCCTTGTAAGGCTATGAGCCGTAGGCCGTGGGCGGGGGACGGGATGTTTATGCGGATCCGCGGGCGGTGGGGGCAAAGGCTTCCGTAGGATGCCATCTCGCCCTACGGTCATGGATCAGAGGGTAGAAGCAGGAACGGGATGTTTGAACGGGTCTGTGGGCGGACACGAGGGCTCCGAAGGAGACCATGTGCCCCTACGGAAACCATGTGTCCCTACAGGATCGCCGTTCCCATCATCTCAACTCTCAACTCTCCACTCTCAACGCTCGCTCAACTCCTAACTCCTTATATACCCATAATGACCACCGTGCGGACACGGTGGTCGGTATGGATGTTGCTCAGTTAGCGGTATAGATCGTCTTCACGTAGCGCTGGCCTGTGAGCTGACCGTTCACCTCAGCCAGGATGAAGAACTGATATCTGGTGTTCCTCTTGAGGTTCGACGCGGTGAAGGATGTGGATGTGGTAGTGCCGATGAGCTTGTTGGAGCCGTTCTCGATGGAGTAGATGCGATATCTCTCTGCGCCTGCGATCCACTCGTAGTTGAGGCGTATATAGGTAGCGCCTGCAGCGTAGCTCGTGATGTTGGGCGATGCTACGGGAGTAACGGTAACGACATAGTCTCTGTCCTCAGCCGCACCGGGATCGAAGATGACAGGCTGGTTGTTCACCAGAGGAAGTACGAAGATCTGATAGGTGCGTCCTGCCTCAAGACCGTTGATGGTAGCTGCGGTGCCTGTGGTGGTCACGCTCTTGACGGTGGTGCTGCCCTGCTTTACTATCGCACGGTACTTGGACACGTTGGTGATCCTGTTCCAGGTGAGGGTCACCTTGTTGATGCCGGGACGGGCATTGACCTTGATGCCGTAGTTCTTGGGAGTGATGTTGGATGTGAGGAAGTCACCGATGCAGGTCTTGTTCTTCACGGTAGCCTTTACCTTGAAGCGGTAGGGCATATTGTTGGTCAGGTTCTTGATGGTGATGCTGTTGGTGCGGGAGTAGCCGCCCGAATAGTACTTGCCGTTGTAGTAGTAGTATACGTTATAGGATGTAGCACCGTTGATCGCGTTCCACTTGAGGGAGACCTTGCCGTTGCCCACGTTGTACCAGCTGATCTGGGGGTTGATCACGATGTTGTTGATGTTGACATTGCCGTTGTTGTTATTGTTGTTGTTATTATT
>JAFYEQ010000297.1 GCA_017544185.1 Oscillospiraceae bacterium | reverse complement strand
GAGAGATCCGCAAGAAGTCCAATGTGCCTATCATAATGATCACTGCCAAGTCCGAGACCTTCGACAAGGTACTGGGCCTGGAGCTGGGCGCAGACGACTATGTGGTGAAGCCCTTCGATACCAAGGAGGTCATAGCCCGCATCAAGGCTATGTCCCGCAGGATCGGACAGACCAGTTCCGAGCCTGAGATCAAGGAAGTAAAGTACGACAAGCTCGTGGTGAACATGACCAGATACGAGCTGAGAGTAGACGGCAAGGTGATGGATACTCCGCCCAAGGAGCTGGAGCTCCTGTTCTACCTTGCATCCAATCCCAACCGTGTATACACCAGAGACCAGCTCCTCGATGAGGTGTGGGGCTTTGAGTACTACGGTGACTCACGTACCATAGACGTACATATCAAGCGTCTGCGCGAGAAGCTCGAGGGCGTATCCGACAAGTGGACGCTCAAGACCGTATGGGGCGTGGGCTATAAGTTCGAGGCTGAGGAAGATAATGCATAACAGCATAGTCTCAGACTACTTCAAACTGTGCATCGCTGTGATCGCCGCCGCTCTGCTCTGTATGGCGGCGGTGATCTCCGCTTTTTCACTGCGCAGTACGAGGCAGCAGACGCGCATACTGCTGGAGAGGACCGCCCGTGCCGCTTCAGCGGCGCTCATTGACGAAGATCCCGTCGATGTGGTGTACGAGGCTTCCATATGGAGCGAGCCCGACATCATAATATACGACGGCGAAGGCAACGCTTTGGCAAGCTCCGAAGCGTCATTTTCATATACCCGCCTGTCGAGCTTCGCATGCAGGCTCGCCACCTATGACGGGTACTGGGCCATCGACGATCTGGACGGCTCTCTGAAGACCGCACAGGAGTATATTTTCTACAAGGTGGATATGAAGCGCTCCCACGGGTATATGGTGGTGACGATGCCTGCGAATATCAGCGCCGACTTCGCTCCCAAGCTGGTCATACTGACCACGGTAGTGGCGGCGGTGTTCCTGCTGACTGCAGTGTTCCTGCTGAGGTACTCCATCAGGCGCATAGTCCGTCCCGTACAGGATATGACCATGGCGGCACAGCGCTTCGGCAGCGGCGACTTCTCCGAGAAGGTGAACGTCACCGACCACAGTGAGATGGGCTTTTTGGCCAGCACTCTGAACGATATGGCGCAGTCTCTGTCCGAGATCGAGGACGAGCGCAAAGGCTTCGTGTCCAACGTGTCCCACGAGCTCAAGACCCCTATGACCACCATAGGCGGCTTCGTGGACGGCATACTCGACGGGACCATCCCCCCCGATGAACATAAGTACTACCTTACCATAGTATCCGAGGAGATACAGCGCCTGTCAAGACTTGTACGCTCCATGCTGAACATATCCAAGTACGAATCGGGCGAGATCAAGCTCCAGAGGTACCGCTTCGACCTGACCAGCCTCACCCAGAAGACCGTGCTCCTGTTCGAGAAGCGCATAGACGCCAAGTACGTGGATGTGCTGGGTCTCGATGAGGATCCCCACTTCATAGAGGCGGACATGGATCTGATACAGCAGGTGATATACAACCTTACCGAGAACGCCGTCAAGTTCGTCAACAAGGACGGCTATATACAGTACACCTTCACCGAGTCGGAGGGCATGATCAGTCTTGCCATCCGCAACAGCGGTGAGGGCCTGAAAAAGAACGAGATGAGCCGTGTGTTCGACCGCTTCTACAAGACCGATGAATCGAGAGGCAAGGACAAGACAGGCGTGGGGCTCGGTCTCTCCATCGTCCGCAGCATAGTCAAGCTGCATAACGGGAGCGTCCTCGTCCGCAGCCGTGAGGGCGAGTACACCGAGTTCGAGATAACTATCCCCGTGAGCGGGTCGGAGGAACAAAATGGAAGATAACTACACATACGACAACGAGCCTGCTGTCGGCTCCGAAGGTACGGGCCCTGAGCCCGTGAACGACCAGTCAGATGCTGCGGCAGCTGCTGCAACGGCAGCTGCTGCAACAGCATCTGCTGCAGCAGAAGATACATACGACACATCGGCTGTGACTGAGGCGTCTGCAGACACTCAGGCTCAGGACAACGGGCAAATGGGGCAGGCTGGGCAGACGATACAGCCAGAACAGCCTGGGCAGGCCTACGGCCAGCCGGGGCAAACCGGGCAGACGGCTCCCCCGCCCTATCAGCCATATCAGCCCTACGGTCAGACGTACCGTCCGTACCAGTCCTATCAGCCGGGGCGACCGTGGCAGCCTTATCAGCCCGTGCAGCCAGTATACGGTCAGCCGCCTATGTACGGTCAGCCGCCGGTATATGGTCAGCCTCCCGTGTACGGTCAGGCGCCTGTATACGGACAGCCGCCGCAGCCGGCACCCATGCCCGCTGCACCCGATCAGACAGACGCGGAGCCCAAGGCTCCTCAGAATACCGACGGCCAGCTCTTCGATGAAAAGGACTTTGCTGCAGGCACCGTACCGCCATTCGCGCAGCCGGGGCAGACAGGCCAGCCCGTGCCTCCCTATGGTCAGCCTCCCATACCGCCCTACGGCTACGGTGCGCCTGTATACAGTCCCGCCCCCGGAGGGGGAGCTCCCGCAGATCCTGTAGTTCCTCCCCTCTCCGAAGCAGTACCTCAGCGCAAGCCCCATACCGCGGTACTGATCATATGCGCACTGGTAGTAGTGGGACTGCTCACAGCGGTGATGCTGCTGCTTGCCCGCAACGAGAAGGAGCATCCTTCTGCATCTACGTCAAGTACCGGCAGCTCGGACGCAGTGAACGTGACCATAGAGATAGACAAGCGTCCCGCCGATGACAAGAGCGACTATGCCGATGAGGCATCGGGCCTCTTCACCGTGGAAGGCGCAGCCAAGTACATACGTCCCTCCACCGTGTCCGTATACTGCTACCTTGAGAGCAGCATATCTCCCTACGCATCAGGCTCGGGCGTGATCATATCCGAGGACGGCTACATCGTCACCAACGCCCATGTCATAGAGGACGTAGACCGAGTGAACATACAGTTCTACGACGATACCAAGACCGAGGCCAAGGTGGTAGCCTTTGACAAGCGCTCCGACCTTGCCGTGCTCAAGGTCAACAAGAACGGGCTCACGCCTGCGGTGATGGGCTCCTCCTCGGATCTGTCCCAGGGCGAGACCATACTCACCTACGGCAACGCAGACGGCTTCGAGAGCACTGCTACCATAGGCATAGTCTCCTGTACCTCAAGGCAGATAGACAGCTACTCGGGCTATCCCATAGACTGCATACAGGTAGACGCAGCCCTCAACCACGGTCAGTCGGGCGGCCCCGTCATAGATATGTACGGCAGAGTGGTGGGCATCGTGGTCAGCAAGCACTATGCCACCGACGTGGAGAACATAGGCTTTGCCATATCCACCGACTTCGCAAAGCCCGTGATAGAGGACCTTATAGCCAAGGGCTACGTTACGGGACGCGCCATGATAGGCATACACTACTCCCTGATCACACCCGATCAGGCAGCCACCAACGGCACAGAGCCCGGGCTCCTGATATCCTCCATCATAGACGGCTACGACATCGCCAACACCGACCTCAAGCCCGGTGACATCATCACCGAGATCGACGGCAGAGCCATGAACACAGCCTCCGCCATCAAGACCATCGCCGATGACTACGATCCCGGCGACAAGGTGAAGGCGAAGGTATACCGCAAGGATCCTCTCAAGGAAGAAGAGGGCGAGGTATTCGAGATAGAGTTCACCTTCGGCGAGCTCAGCAATGACGACTGACGCTCTGTCAGAGTTGAAAGTAGAGAGTTGAGATATCGGCAGGACCCGACGGCTCTCCTCTTGACCCTTATCTCTCGTTCCGCGACGGCTGCATCAGCAGCCGCCCCTTGTCCCTTGTCCCCGGCGACTGCGCCAGCAGTCGCATCCCTCGTCCCTTTTTAACAGTGATGATATGAAGAAAAAAGACCCGATCTTCGATCAGATAGGCGCATACATCCCGGAAAAGACATACTACAAAACAAAACTGAAGGAAGCCATATCCTCGGTGCTGCCCATAGCGGCGATAGTGGTGATCCTGTGTGCATTCCCCGTGCCTCTCGGCTCGGGGCTGATGCTGTCGTTCCTCACGGGAGCGGTGATGCTCATGTGCGGCATGGCGCTGTTCTCCATAGGAGCGGAGATGTCCGTCTCCAAGATGGGAGAATACGTGGGATCTTATATACCCAAGACCAGACGGCTCATAGTGGTCATCGCCATGTCGTTCATACTCGGCCTGATCATAACCGTATCGGAGCCCGATCTGATGGTGCTTGCAGAGCTGATACCCTCGGTACCGTCAGCGCTGCTGATAATATCCGTAGGCTGCGGCGTGGGCGTGTTCCTCGTGGCTGCGCTGCTCAGGATGCTGTTCGGCATACCCCTGCCGCGTCTGCTGTGTATACTCTACGCTCTGGTGTTCGTGCTGGCCTTCTTCACGCCAAGATCCTTCCTGTCCATAGCCTTCGACTCGGGAGGAGTCACCACGGGGCCCATGACGGTGCCATTCATTATGTCGCTGGGTCTCGGAGTATGTGCCATACGATCTGACCGCCATGCGGAGGATGACAGCTTCGGACTGGTGGCGCTGTGCTCCGTGGGACCTATAATCTCCGTACTGATACTGGGCATGATATTCTCGCCCACAGGCGGAGACGATATCCTCGAACGCATATCCGACGCGCCCACCACAGATCTGGTGGTGATGCGCTTTGCAGAGGGCTTCCCCGAGCACGCCAAGGAGATAGGCATATCCCTGATGCCCATAGCCATATTCATGCTGGTGTTCAACGGGCTGAAGCTGCATCTGGGCAGGCGTCCCCTGGGGCGCATAGTCACGGGTATCGTATACACCTGCGTGGGGCTGATACTCTTCCTCACAGGCGCCAACGTAGGCTTCATGCCCATCGGGCGCATACTGGGCACCGAGCTGGCAGACCCGTCCATGAGGTATATGATCGTGCCCATAGGTATGATCATGGGGTACTTCACCGTAAAGGCGGAGCCTGCGGTATACGTGCTCAACAAGCAGGTGGAGGAGATCACCAACGGCAATATCTCCGCCGGCGCCATGGGTACGGCTCTGTCGCTGGGTGTGGCAGTATCGGTAGGCCTGGCCATGATACGCGTGCTCACGGGAGCAGGCATACTCTGGTTCGTGCTCCCCGGGTACCTGATAGCCATAGTCCTCTCCTTCATGGTGCCAAAGCTCTACACCGCCATAGCCTTCGACTCGGGCGGAGTGGCGTCGGGACCTATGACGGCTGCGTTCATAGTGCCCTTCGCACAGGGCGCCTGTGCCGCTGTGGGCGGCGATATGATGACCGACGCCTTCGGCGTGGTGGCTATGGTGGCCATGACGCCGCTGATCACGGTACAGCTCATGGGGCTCATATCCGTGATCAAGGACAAGCAGGCAGCAGAGCGCCGCGCCATCATCGAGCACGAGTTCGAGAACATGGACGACGATGCGATAATACTTATATGAGCGTTCCCGTGGGCTGACACGCAGGAGAACATCGGCCCCTATAACGTATGGATCCGTGGGCGCACACGAGGGCTCCGTAGGAGACCCGTTGGCCCCTACAGAGGGCAGTTCCCATCATCTCAACTCTTAACGCCCAACACTCGTCGACTCCTAACTCCTAATTCCTAACTCCCATTTCATGGATGTGTATATGGACGGACTGTATATCATGGTCACGATAGTGACCAGAGCGGCCATGCCGCCGCTGACACGGCTCTACCGCGATCTGGGCGCCGATGTCAACTTCATAACACTGGCTCACGGCACCGTGTCGGGCCAGCTCCTAAAGCTCATGGGCATAGACGGGTCGGAGAAGGCCGTATGTCACAGCGTGGTGACGGGAGAGACCTTCGAGAAGATACGCCCGGAGCTAAAGAAGCGGCATCTGGATATGCCGGGCACGGGCATAGTGTTCCTGCTGCCCATGTCGGCGGTAGGCGGTAAGAAGCAGCTTTCGTTCCTGCTGGGCGGGCAGGAGTTCAGACCGAGCGAGGAGAGCGTCATGAAAGAAACATCACAGGAGCTGATCGTGATCATAGGCGATCAGGGATATACCGATATGATCATGGATGCTGCCCGCAGCGCTGGAGCGGCAGGCGGTACGGTGCTCAGTGCGAAGGGCACGGGCATGGAAGCCGCGCAGAAGTTCTTCGGCTTCACGATAGCAGCCGAGAAAGAGATGATCTACATCGTGGCATCCACGGAGCACCGTGACGCCATAATGCGCAGCATCATCGACAATGCGGGGCTGAAGTCACAGGCACATGCCATATGCTTCTCCCTTCCCGTGGCTGCTGCCATGGGGCTCAGGAGCGACGGATGATATACGGGTACAGGACACAGTGATGCCCTGTACCCTTTTTTGATGAGAGATACAGCGTTGCCGTCCGTCAGCAGCTACTGACACATTTTTTTGTAACTTTAGCTTGACAAAGGACGGGGGATGTGGTATAATAGTATAAGACCGATCATACCCGTTTACCGAAGGAGATATATGAAAAAGCTATCCGTTATACTGATGACTATGCTCATAATAGTCACGGGATGTGCGTCTGCGCCCGGGGAGGACAGACCTCTCCCCCATAACCCCATATCCGCTGACACTTTCTGCGCCGATCCCACCGCTGTGGAATACAAGGGCAGGCTGTACGTATACGGCACCAACGACCATCAGCAGTTCGAAGCCACCGACAAGGACGATGAGAACACCTACGACAAGATAACCTCCATAGTCGTCATGTCCACCGATGATATGATCAACTGGCGGGACGAGGGCGTCATCGACGTGAAGGCCATCGCTCCGTGGATCACCAACTCATGGGCGCCCTCGGTGATCTCCCGCAAGGAGAAGGACGGGAAGACCCATTTCTATATGTACTTCTCCAACAGCGGCAAGGGCACGGGAGTGCTCACCTCCACCGACCCCGTAGGTCCCTGGAGCGACCCGCTGGGCAAGCCGCTGATACGCATAGGCACCAAGGGGCTGGGCAACTGTCCCATACCCTTCGACCCGGGCGCCGTGATAGACGACGAGGGCAACGGATGGATCGCCTTCGGCGGGGGCAGGGCTCCCGGCTGCACCGACCTGTACCCCGGGTCGGCGAGGATCGTGAAGCTGGGGGACGACCTTCTCAGCTTCGACAGCGAGTTCGCGGAGATACCCGCGCCCTACTTCTTCGAGGCCAGCGAGCTCAACTACATCAACGGCACCTACGTATACACCTACTGCACCGACTGGCGTGACCGCTCCCCCTCCGACTGGGCGGAAGCCTACGGCGATATGACCATGGCGGGCACTGCGTCTATGGTATACATGACCACCAAGACGCCCTTAGATCCCGACAGCTGGGAATGCAAGGGCGAGGTGTTCTACAACCCCGGGAGGGCCGGCTTCGACTGGTCCAACAACCATACCCACATGCACAAGTTCCACGACCGCTGGTATATGCTCTATCATACCATGGTGCTGAAGAAGTCACTGGGCTACAAGGGCGGCTACCGCAGCATATGCGCCGATGAGATCATGGTAGACGAGGACACTGTGACCATAACTCCTATGGGCGGCACGCTCAACGGGGTCGTTCGGGATAGCCAGATCTGTGAGAGTTGAACGTTGAGAGTTATGAGAGAGTTGAACGTTAAGAGTTGAGAGTAGAGCAAACTATACCCATAAGATCGGACAGACCTAATTGAGGGAAAAGGTCCGACGCCTCCGAATATCGGACAGGTCCAAAGAGAATGGACGGTCCGTTTGAACGTTCCGTTATCTCAACTCTCCACTCTCCACTCTCAACTCTACATGGATCCTAACTCCATAAAGGGGGGACTGCATATGTCATATACAGATCTGAACATACATACAGAATACAGTCTCCTTGAAGGCGCATGCCGCATAGGGGATCTGGTGTCCTATGCGGCAAAGAGCGGCAAGACCGCTCTGGCGCTGACCGACTCGGGCAATATGTTCGCGGCGGTGAAGTTCTTCGATGAGTGCAAAAAGCACGGTATAAAGCCGATCATAGGCTGTGAGATATGTATGTCCCGCGGGAAGAGCTCTCTTACCCAGCTGCCCCGCATCACGCTGCTGTGCAAGGACGCGGAAGGGAACCGCTCGCTGTGCAGGCTGGTGACGCTGTCCTACTCGGACGAGATATACCCCCACATCTCTGCCGATCAGCTGAGGGAGCATCACAGGGGGCTCATATGCATAATAGGCGATGAGCGCAGCGACCTGTACCGATACCTCTACGACGGGGACATATCCTCCGCCCGCGGGTGTGCGCAGGCGTTTCTAGACATATTCGGGGATGACCTGTACATACAGGTGAGCCCTGCGGAGAGCAGCTCCGAGCGGACGACGCTGGAGTCGGTATACAGGCTGGCAGAGAGCCTTTCCATACCCACCGCCGCCGTGGTGAGGACGGTATACATCCGTCCCGAGGACGCGGCCATACAGCGTACAGTTGCGGCCATCGGCTCCTCTGCGGCCGCAGGAGAGGGGCATCATCTGCATACCGAGGAGGAGATGCTCCGTGAGTTCCGCGGGCATCCCGAGTCGGTACACAATACAGGCATCATAGCCGACAAGTGCAGCTTCGAGATGGAGAGCGGCCACTACCACTTCCCCGCCTATGAGCAGACCCCGAAGCAGCGTCAGAGCTTCGGAGGGGACAATACATCACTGCTGCGCTCCCTGTGCCGCAGAGGGCTCATCAAGCGGTACGGCGACAGGGCGGCAGAGCTGGAGGAGCGGCTGTCCCATGAGCTGGAGGTAGTCATAGGTATGGGCTTTACCGACTACTTCCTGATCGTGTGGGACTTCATAAGCTACGCTAAGCGCAATGACATACCCGTAGGCCCCGGGCGAGGCTCGGGGGCAGGCTCTCTGGCGGCGTACTGCATGGGTATCACCGACATAGACCCCATACGCTACGGTCTCCTCTTCGAGCGGTTCTTGAACCCCGAGAGGATATCCATGCCCGACTTCGACATAGACTTCTGCAACGAGAGGCGGCAGGAGGTCATAGACTATGTGGTGGAGCGCTATGGCAGGGACAGGGTATGCGTGATCGTCACCTTCGGCACCCTGGCGGCCAAGGCTGCGGTGCGCGACATCACCCGTGTACTTGGCAAGCCCTATGCCACAGGCGACCGCATATCACGCTGCATACCATCCATGACGTCCATCACGCTGGACGAAGCCATAAAGACCTACCCGGAGCTCAAAGAGCTCTACGTCAGCGACCGCGATGCTAGGGAGATCATAGACACTGCACGGTACATCGAGGGGATGCCCCGAAACACCTCCACCCATGCGGCGGGCGTGGTGATCTGCGACGCTCCCGTGTCCGACTATGTGCCCGTGATAGTACGTGACGGCGTGGCTGCCACACAGTACACCATGACGGATCTGGAGAAGACAGGTCTGGTCAAGATGGACTTCCTGGGGCTCAAGAACCTGACGGTGATACATCACGCGGAGAGCTATATCAAGCGCCGCGACCCGTCCTTCTCCGTGCGGGGCATACCCCTTGACGACAAGGCATCATACGATATGATATCCCGCGGGGACACGCTGGGAGTGTTCCAGTTCGAGAGCCCGCCCATGACGGCGTTCTTAAAAAACTTCCGTCCTCGGTGCATAGACGACCTGATAGCAGCCATATCCCTGTTCCGCCCGGGTCCCATGGACAGCATACCAAAATACATCGAGAACCGCAGGCATCCCGACAAGGTGACCTACGTCCATCCCTGTCTGGAGCCTATCCTCCGCGAGACCTTCGGATGCGTGGTATATCAGGAGCAGGTGATGCAGATATGCCGGACCATGGCAGGCTATTCTCTGGGAAGAGCGGATCTGGTGCGACGCGCCATGTCCAAGAAAAAAGCCGACGTGATGGCTAAGGAGCGGGAATACTTCGTCTACGGAAATGAGGAAATGGGCGTTCCGGGCTGCATCAAGAACGGCGTGGATGAGGCAACGGCCAACAAGATCTTTGACGAGATGGCAGCATTTGCCAGCTACGCGTTCAACAAATCCCACGCGGCAGCCTACGCCGTTGTGGCCTATGAGACGGCTTACCTTCGCTGCTATTATCCGCTGGACTTCATGGCAGCACTGCTGACCTCGTCCGGAGCAACTCCGCGAAGCTTGCCACCTATATCGAAGCCGTGAAACGCATGGGGATCAAGATGCTTCCCCCGGACGTAAATGTGGGTCGCGGCGAATTCTCCGTGGATCAGGGAGGCATCCGTTATGGAATGTCCGCCATCCGTTCCGTGGGAGATACCGTGGTAGACGAGATCCTGCGGGAGCGGGAGCTGAACGGCCCGTTTAAGGATCTGACAGACTTCATCGGACGGCTCTCCAACAAGGAGGCCAACAAGCGGACCATAGAGAGCTTCATTTTCGCCGGAGCCTTTGACAGCTTCGGGCTGAACCGCCGGCAGATGAACCTGATGTATCCCGAGATCGTGGACCAGGTGAATGCGGAGAAGAAACGAAGCATGAGCGGACAGATGTCCCTGATGGAATTCCTGGGGGAGGAAGAGAAGGAGAAGACCAGGATCACATTTCCGAATATGCCGGAATTCCCGAAGGAGGAGATCCTGGAGAAGGAAAAGGAGGTCCTGGGGATCTATGTCAGCGGACATCCGCTGGATGCCTATAAGGATCTGGTGGATAAGTATGCCGATGCTTCCACG
>JAFYEQ010000296.1 GCA_017544185.1 Oscillospiraceae bacterium | reverse complement strand
TATGACATAATTTATGGTAATATGTACATACAGACTGAGAAGACCATAGGCCCCCATAGGGTAAGGATATCCATCGGGTAGCTGTGCCATGCGGATGGTATCGTTTACAGACCACTGTATGGGGATGTCCGGATGTATGTACGAGACTTGGATATATGTCCGAGATATGTACGGATCTTATGCACGGGGAGCCGCTCCCTGTGACGTTAGATATATTTATTTGGAGGGAAAAAGAATGAACACGACCATGAAAAAGACCTTAGCAGGCCTTTCTGCTATCGCTCTCTCGCTCAGCCTTTCCGCATGTGGAGGCTCTGGAGACACCGGTACGCCCGCTGCTACCACTACAGCTGCAGGCGCTGAAGAGCAGGTCACTCACGAGACTACCACTGCTGCAACAGTAGAGAAGAACACTGAGACCATCAAGGAAGAGGATCAGGCAGCTATCGACTCCGCAGCATCCAAGCTCCGTGATATAGAGCTCGAGAACAAGGAGATCAAGTGGCTCTGCCACTGGGACCTCAACCCCGATACCACAGGTAAGTCTATCCCCGTGCCTCTGGCAATGTTCCAGTCCAAGTACGGCGGATCCATCAAGTGGTATCCCACCACTTGGGACAGCAGATACTCCGACCTTTCCACCTATGTACTCGGCGGTGAGGGCGTAGACTTCTTCCAGAGAGACGAGTCCTCTCTCCCCAAGGGCATCGTATCGGGCATGTTCGAGCCCATAGATGATTACATCGACATCGACAGCGAGCTCTACGACGACGTTAGAGCAGCTATGGACATATACAGCTTCAAGGGCAAGCACTACGCTTTCGTCAACGGTGTTACTGCTGATGCTGCTGTTATCTACAGCGCACAGACCATCGACGAGAACGGTCTGGACGATCCTTGGGAGCTCTATCAGGAAGGCAACTGGAACTGGGATACCTTCACCGCTATGCTGGAGGAATTCTGCGATGCTGATGCTGAGATGTACGGCCTCGACGGCTGGTGGTCTGAGAGACCTCTCTACCTCTCCGCAGGTATGCCCGCTGTATCCTCTGTTGACGGCAAGCTGAAGGTCAACCTCATGGATCCCACCCTTGAGAAGGCACAGAACTGGATGTACAGCCTGTACACCAAGGGCCTGGTATTCGATAAGTCCCTGTTCGACTGGTCGCCTCAGGTACACTACATGGGCGAGGGCAAGGAGCTCTTCTTCATATGCGGTACCTGGACACTGATGTCCGATCCTTCCACTTGGGAGTGCGCTATACCCCCCGAGGATGCTCGTTGGGTACCCGTTCCCTGCCCTGCTGATGCAGAAGAGATCTATCAGGCAGCTTCTGCAGGCGGCTACTGCCTCTGCAAGGGCGCAGCTAATCCTCTCGGCGTAGCTGTGTACGTAGAGTGCGAGCTGGCTTCCGCTAATGACGAAGAGACCAAGGCTATCAACGAGCAGAAGCAGAGAGACGACTTCCAGTGGACCGATATACTCATCGAGCAGCTCGCAGAGATCAACAAGAGAGCTCAGGAGCATCCTATAATGGAAATGGCTGACGGTGTATCCTCCGATCTGTCTTCGCTCCTTACATATGCAGATACCGAAGGTATCAAGGCATCCATGCACGGCACTGACTGGGCTACGACCAGAGAGACCTACAACGATACCGTTGTTATGCTGGTCGACGAGTTCAATGAGCAGCTGGCCGCAGTTGAATAATGACATCTTGATTTTACTTCTCCTCCAAACAAAGCCCATGACGGTGAGAGCCGCCATGGGCTTTGTTTAATTATACGATGACTTTTCATACTACGGCGCCGCTTCATGCTGATATGACGATACCGGACCGCTCCTTATATCGTAGGGACGAGGGACGAGAGATGCAACTGCTCACGCAGTTGCCAGGGACAAGGTTTTTTCTGTAGGGGCACATTCTCCCCTTGCAGGGAGTTACGTGTGCGCCCACGGACGTCCTATTGTAGGGGCGGACCTATGTGTCCGCCCACATGGCTCACCCAAAAAAAGCGGCGAACGCATGCGTTCGCCGCACAGTATCTATCCTCTCAGCAGCAGATACCGTTATTTCTTCAGCTCTATCTCGAAGGGCGTCACGGGGATGCCGTCGCAGTAGAGCTCTACCGTCTTCGGGTCGTCCTCGTAAAGATAACGCACCCTTACAGGTGTGATGCTCTTGTCGAAGGTGACGGTGATCGTGTCGCCATCTATGGAAGCAGAGGCAGGATACTCAGATCCGCCGTCGTATACCGTGAACTGCTGGAGCGGCGTGTGATCCGCCGTGACAGCCTTGCTCATGTGTATGGTGATATCATCGCCAAGATGAGCGGAAAGGGGAGCGGGGCTGTCGGGCACGCTCTCGTCGTGGTATATCAGCCTGAGGGCCGCATATGCCAGACGCTTGCCCACGTCCCACTTATCGAGCGGGTGAAGGTCGTGGGACTCGCCGCAGTCGATATTCACGGACATGGCCGTACCGGGTATCTCCAGACACTTGCGCTGTCCCTCGCGTATGGCAGCCCATGAGCCGGGCTCTACGTCTGCGAAGTTGGGGAGCTGCGCGAACACTACGGGTATATCATATCCGCAGCGCCTGCGGTACATCTCCACGAACTCGCGGAACAGGAAGGGATACCGTGCCGCATCCCCGTTGGACTCGGCCTGATACCATATGAGACCTGCGCAGCGCACCTTGTAGGCGGGGGCGGTCATGGCATACAGCGACAGGGGCAGCCCCTGGAAGAAGGTGCCGTCCACGAGATAGCCTGCCTTATCGGTGATGGCGTACTCCCATCTGCCCGACAGGTCGATGATGCGGTCGGCCAGCTTCACGCAGTACCTTTTCCCCACAGTGAAGCCGCCGTTGGCCGTGTGTACCTCCAGACGTATGTATACGTCGTTGGTACCGTGTCGGAGCAAGCCCTGCGGTAGAGAGTACAGTCTCGGCGGATACATATACGTGGTCTCACCGACCATCGTACCGTTGACGTACACCACATCTGCATCTACCATCGTCCCCAGTGACAGCAGTGCGTCATCCAGCGGTGCGTCGTCGGGTATCTCGAACGTGCGCCTGAACCATACTCTGCCGCTGATCCCCCTCAGATCCTCCCTTTCCGAAAAGTGGAACGGGATGCTGCATTCTCCGGTAAACTCCATAGCGCTCACATCGGATATCGACGTGTGCATATCAGCTGTCCATTTGCTGTATCTCTCAGCATCGGCAGCGGTGGTATCTTCGATATAGCCTGGCTTGGTGCATTTGTCCAGGAAGGTGTCATACCCGCCGTAGCTGCGGAGCATGGCAAGGCTCATGCGAGCTTCCACGGGAGCGCCTCCCGCAGAGGTGTTGAGCAGTCCCACGGGGACATCCAGCCTTGCGCGTATCTCCTCGGCGAAGTAGTGGCCTGCCGCACTCATACTGAGCAGCGCCTCGCCCACGGACAGCGCCCAGCTGCCTCCTGTGAACTCATCGAACTCGCTGTCGTCGAAACGGCATACCACAGGTACCCTGAACTCGCGGATAT
>JAFYEQ010000295.1 GCA_017544185.1 Oscillospiraceae bacterium | reverse complement strand
GGCGGCCAAGGCCGTCAAGGGCATAAGCGCTCCCATACGCTTCGCTCTCACGGGCACCCCCGTGGAGAACTCGCTGGCAGAGCTGTGGAGCATATTCGACTTCATAATGCCCGACTACCTGTTCAGCTACAGCCGCTTCAAGAAGACCTATGAGACCCCCATAGTCACTCAGGGAGACAGACGGAGCACTGAGGCGCTGCAAAGGACGGTATCCCCCTTCATACTCCGCCGCATGAAGAAGGACGTGCTGACAGAGCTCCCCGAAAAGACAGAGATCGTGCTGGTGTCCGCCATGGAGCCCGAACAGCGCAAGCTGTACACCGCTCAGGTGATGCAGGTAAAGCAGATGCTCCATAGCTCGGGCGGCGAGGACGACAGGATAAAGATACTCGCACAGCTGATGAGGCTGCGCCAGATATGCTGCGACCCGTCGCTGATATACGAGGACTACACCGACGGCAGCGCCAAGCTCACCCAGTGCATGGATCTGATCGAGAGCTGCATCAACTCCGGACATAAGCTGCTGCTGTTCTCACAGTTCACGTCCATGCTGGCCATCATAGGCAAAAGGCTGACCGATATGGGCATCCCCTTCTATCAGCTCACGGGCAGCACCAAGCCCGCCGACCGTCTCCATATGGTCAACGCCTTCAACTCCGACGACACCAAGGTGTTCCTCATATCCCTCAAGGCGGGGGGCACGGGTCTGAACCTGACCGGGGCGGACATAGTCATACACTACGACCCCTGGTGGAACCTGTCCGCGGAGGAGCAGGCCTCCGACCGCGTATACCGCATCGGTCAGAAGAACAGCGTGACGGTATACAAGCTCATAGCGGACAGATCCATCGAGCAGAACATACTGGGGCTCCAGGAGAAGAAGGCCGCTCTGTCGGATATCGCCGTAGGGGGCGACAGGGACATAATGCATATGTCCGCCGACGAGATCATCAGCATCATAGAGTAGCATATACAGCCGTCCGAGCCGCCGTAAGAGCCCCCGATCCGGGGCCATACCGCCCGCGTCGGACACAAAAGGACCGAAAAAACACACTTTCAGCCGCCAGATCAGAATTTTTTTCTGTATATCACTTGACAATTTTGCCGATCAGTGGTATTATATAATAGATATTATGACTTATTGTCAGGAGAGTTGTCTTATGCAGTGTGAAAATTGTCATGCCGAATATGCAAATGACCTGTTCGCCTGCCCCGAATGCGGTGCGCCGGTGCTGCAGACCATTGCCGGATTTGAGAACACCAAAGAGATACAGCGCAAGCTGAGACATATGTACAACGATCAGGGCGTTAAGCTCACTGTGGGCGATAAAGAGTACAATGAGATATTCTTTGACAGAAAGCGCCTCATATCCCTGCTGCACGACTATCTTCCCGAATGGACCTCTGAGAGGAGGCTGCTCATCACCATGTACAAGATGGGCATCCTCAACGTCATGCTGCACGCAGACAGCAAGGAGATCGCCATAGCCAAGGTAAAGAGCATACTCCTCAGTGACGTGTTCCTGTCCGAGTCGGCTGCGGAGTTCGTGCTGGCATCGTTCACGTATATGCTCGGCTGGCCCTTTGAGGCAAAGCTGAGAGTACCCGAAAGAGATCCCAACGAAACAGACGAGGAAGACGATGCACCTGTACGCAGGCCCATGTTCATCGATGAGATGCCCTGCTACCCGCAGGATGTGTTCTTCCAGAGGCTGTTCTCCAACATCGACCTCTCAGGCAAGATGTACACCAAGCTCGAGGGCTTCTGCTTCGACGGCTTCGGGCGTATGCGCACCATCAAGCTGCCCGATACGCTCATGGCCATCGGTGAGTACTGCTTCTCCAACTGCAAGTCGCTCAGGGGCGTGGATCTCCCGAACGGCATGAGGATGATCAAGCAGGGCGCCTTCAGCGGATGCTCATCGCTGACATACATCAAGATACCCGAGGGTATCATAGAGATCGAGGACAACACTTTCCAGTTCTGTACCTCACTGGAGACGGTGGAGATACCTCCGAGCGTCAGCAGCATAGGTGCAGCGGCATTCTCGGGATGCGAGAGCCTCAAGAGACTGTTCATACCGGAAAGCGTGAAGTTCATAGACGACAACGCCTTTGCGTACTGTCCCGAGCTCACGATCCACTGCTATGAGAACTCCTATGTATACAAGTACTGCATAGAGAACGGCATAGAGGTGGAGACCGCTGAGAAGGGCGCAGACCTCAAGCGTAAAAGGATATAGGAGGAAATGTGTAAATGACTGAACTTAAGATCGGTCAGCAGGTCGAGCTGGAATACGGCGGCACAGCCAAAGTCCTCGGCGTGATCGGGAGCGGCGGACAGGGTACGGTCTATCGTGTGGAATTCAACGGTACCCAATGGGCCCTTAAATGGTACGACATAAGCAAGATCAAGCGTCCCGCAGAGTTCAAGAAGAACCTCAAGGACAACATCAGCGACGGCGCACCGTCAAACAAGTTCCTCTGGCCCAAATACCTGACCAAGGAGACTGAGGACGGCACCTTCGGTTATCTGATGGAGCTCAAGCCTGCGAGCTTCGACAACTTCGTCGACATACTCAATACATACAAGCTGGAGGTAGACCCCCTGACGGGAAGGGCTACCAAGAAGACAGTAGGCTTCACCAACCTCAATGCGATGATAACGGCCGTTATCAACATCGTCAATGCGTTCAGACAGCTCCACCTGAAGGGCAAGAGCTATCAGGACCTTAACGACGGCGGCTTCTTCATAAATGTGGATACGGGCGCTGTGCTCGTCTGCGACTGCGATAACATCGCTCCCGACGGCACGAACTTCGGCATCGGCGGTAAGCCGGGCTATATGGCTCCCGAGATCGTGAGAGGCGTAGCCAAGCCCGATGTCCAGACGGATAAGTACTCACTGGCAGTAGTCCTCTTCAAGCTGCTGTTCAGAGGAGATCCCATGGAGGGCGAGAAGGTCGTGAAGGATATATGCCTCACGGAATCCTCCGAGCTCAAGCACTACGGTCAGAACGCCGTATTCGTATACGACCCCGATGATGCGTCCAACAGACCTGTAAGGGGCATACACGACAACGTGATCAAGTTCTGGCGCATATACCCCGACTACGTAAGGGATGCGTTCATCCGCTCCTTCACGGTGGGCACCAACGAGCCCAACAAGCGCGTTATCGAGAGCGAGTGGCAGAAGATCTTCATCCGTCTCCGCTCTGAGATAATCAAGTGTACCTGCGGGCGCACGAACTTCACTTCCATGTTCGAGCATCCCGACGAGAAGACCTTCAGATGCACCAAGTGCGGTGCAGAGTTCGGATCTCTTGGGTTCTCGAATCGTCCTTACCGCATGCCGCTCTACATCGGCGCCAAGTTCTACGAATGCGAGATAGACCCCGATTCGGAGGACTTCCTCAGCGTGGCGGGCTCGGTAGTGGAGAACAAGCTCAAGGTCGGCATGATAGGCATAAAGAACGAGACCAACCGCATATGGCGTGCTAAGATGCCTGATGGTGAGTTCTATGACATAAAGCCGGGCGGCGGATTCCCGATCTGGCCCGAACTTGAGATAAGCTTTGGCATGATCAAAGCAAGTATATGACAAATTTTGAGGAGAGATAAAAATGAGCAAGAACAAGAACAAGGGTGCAGCATCTGCACCTAAGGACACCGAGCTTGATAATATGCTTGACTTTGACGACGACGATCCCCTTTCGGCGACAGGCGTGTCAAGGAAGAGCCTCGTAATATTCTTCCTGATCGATACTTCGGGATCGATGAGAGGCAAGAAGATGGGCGAGCTCAATACTGTTATGGAGGAGCTCATCCCCGAGATCAGACGTGTGGGCGAGGCTGACACCGATGTAAAGATCGCTGTGCTCACCTTCTCCACAGACGTTGCATGGATGTACCCCCAGCCTATCTCCATCGAGGACTTCGAGTGGTCAAGGCTGCGTCCCGACGGTGTTACGAGCATGGGCGAAGCATTCAAGGAGCTTTCCTCCAGAATGTCCCGCAACAGCTTCCTCAACTCCCCGTCCCTTTCCTTCGCACCCGTCATATTCCTTATGACAGACGGCTATCCTTCCGATGACTATAAGGCAGGTCTGGAAGCTCTCAAGGCCAACTCCTGGTACAAGTTCGCCCTCAAGGCAGCTCTGGGTATCGGCTCTGAGACTAACGACGAGATGCTGGCTGAGTTCACTGGCACCAAGGATACGGTCGTACATGCATACTCCGGCGGTCAGCTGGCTCAGATGATAAAGGTAGTCGCTGTCACCGCTTCTCAGATAGGTTCCAAGTCCATGACCCTCTCCGATGAGACGGGCGAAGAGCTCGGCGATGAGGACGTATACGCTGCTAAGCAGAAGCTCCTCGGTCAGCAGATCCAGGAGTTCGTCCAGAACCAGGACGATGCAGATGCGGTATCCTTCGATACCGGCTGGTAATGTGAGGTCGGCGGTATGTTCAAAGGTTTTAGCTATTCTGTACAGGGTGCGAGCCACGTTCGCCGCGACCTCGTGTGTCAGGATGCGTCCGCTCATGTGATCTCAGAGCGCTATGCCGCTGCTGTTGCCGCAGACGGACACGGGAGCAAGAAGCACTTCCGTTCCAATGTGGGGTCACAGTGTGCGGTAGATGCGGTGCTCGAGACACTTGCAAGGTTCTATGAGGATGCGGACTCCTTCGAGAAGGAGTTCCCCGCGAACCACAAGCGCGTCATCAAGAACATAGAGAAGCAGGTCATCTCTGTATGGAACAATAAGGTGAATGCACATCTCAAGGAGAACCCCGTGACCGACGAGGAGCGTTCCAAGTTCACTGAAGCTGAATTTGAAGCGATCCCGCCCGAGTCCTACTACGGCACTACCCTGATAACAGCTGTATGCGGTATAGATTACTCGTTCGGCTTCCAGATCGGCGACGGCAGCCTTGTAGCAGTGTTTGAAGATGGCTATGCCATCACTCCCACGGAATATGATGAGTCCGCTCCCGCGAATGTAACTGCGTCTATGTGCAATGCAAACGCATCCACGATGTTCAGAGCGTTCTATGAGAAGGACAAGAAGGTCATCGCCCTCTATACCTCCACTGACGGTCTGTACACATCCTTCGGCAGTGAGAACGATTTCCTCGACTACCATGTGATCATCACATCGCAGCTCAAGGATCTTCCCGAGTTCTCAGAGACCGTGCTGAAGAATATCACCAAGAGGTCCCATTTTGGTACGGAGGATGATGTATCCTTCGCATGCGTATGTGTGGACGAGAACGTTCGCGCGAACGTAGACCTGATCAACAAGCGCGTTGCTGAGAACAAGCAGAAGGCAGCCGACCGCAGAGCGGCTCTTCTCAAAAAGTGACCGACCGTGACAGACTTCTGCCGTTCTCACAGAGCGGTCTGTCCGTGACATGATATGGGGTAATACTATGAAAACAAGTGCATTGTACGGCATAGCTGTGGACTATGCGGAGACTGTCAAGAAGGCTTTCCCCGGATATGTGGGAGAGGATGCTGAGCTGTGTCTCATACAGGCAGCAGATCAGACTATGTTCGCAGGCGTTACCGGCGTAAGGATCGAGGAAGACGAGGCTGTCAAGGTAAGCGCTGCAGAGAACACGATAAACAGCATGATCTCAGCCAGGAACACCAAGGCTTCTCAGATGATCACCGTGACAGTCGCTGACGGCACTGTAAAGGAGCCCGAGCAGGATATCCTGGAGCTCCTCATAAAGGCTAATATCACCAACCGCGACTGCGGCGTTGCTATAAGCAAGAACGAAGAGAAGACCGTCGTAGAGTTCCTGCCTTCTCAGGGCACCTCCGAGTCGGGCGCTCCCGCAGAGTTCGTGAGCGGCTTCGAGTTCGATGAGTCCAATCCCTTCTTCGAGGGCGAGGGCCAGGCTGCAGAGCCTTCCACAGCTCATCCCAATACCGCAGATCCCAAGTTCCTCTACAACCAGCCCGGTCAGGGCGGTCAGCCCCAGCAGGGCGCTCAGCAGGGCGGGTTCCCCCAGCAGGGCGGCTATCCTCAGCAGGGCGGGTTCCCCCAGCAGGGTTATCCTCAGCAGGGCGGTTATCCTCAGCAGGGTGGTTTCCCCCAGCAGGGTTATCCTCAGCAGGGTGGTTTCCCCCAGCAGGGTTATCCTCAGCAGGGCGGCTATCCTCAGCAGGGTGGTTTCCCCCAGCAGGGCTATCCTCAGCAGGGCATGCAGGGCGGCTATCCTCCGCAGGGCCAGTCGGCATATGTTGGCGGCGTGAACCCCGCAGCGACTTCTCCCGTTGCATCCGCAGCAGCTACCAGTGCTTACCGCGGAGGCTCGGTACAGCTCAGCCAGAACCAGTCCGCTATGGTATCCCAGTTCCTGGGCGGCGGCGGCGGATCCTTCAAGAAGCGTCTGGCATCCTTCATGGATGACGATGACGATACCGATGTTGATGCTATCCTCGATGACATCGAAGGCGTAGAGGAAGGCAGCAACAACGCTACCATGTCCAAGGAGGACATGAAGAAGGCAGCTGAACAGGCAAAGAAGGCTGCTAAGCAGAACCAGCGCAAGAACTGATGATGTATACAGAGCACGGTGCCTCGGGCACCGTGCTTTTTTGTTGCGCTTTAGATGACGGGCTGCAAAAGAATACTTGACAAATCATCGGTTTTGGATTATAATTATAATGATAAATTGTGTGTATGTTGGGGTATCTATGGATATTGGGATAGATCTGGGCACTGCCAATATAATGATCACCATAGAGAACAGAGGCGTAGTATTCTACGAACCGTCTGTGGTGGCATTCAATAAAAGGACGAATGAGATAATGGCAGTGGGCACGGAGGCCTACCGTATGATCGGGAGGACCCCCGATCATATCGCTGTGATACGCCCCCTGTCAGACGGAGTCATCTCCGACTATGATATGGCAGATACCCTGATAAAGGAATGCATAAAGCGCGTGGCTTCGCGTCAGATACTTATGCCTCGCATGATCATATGCGTGCCCTCGCTGACTACCGATGTGGAGAGCCGCGCAGTGATCGACGCTGCCCGTGAAGCAGGAGCAAAACAGGTATACCTCATAGAGGAGCCTGTGGCGGCTCTCTTGGGCGCAGGCGTGGACATATCCGAGGCTCACGGCCATATGGTGGTGGACATCGGCGGCGGCACTACGGATCTGGCAGTGCTGTCCATGAATGGCATAGTATGCAAGAACTCACTGAAGATCGGCGGCAACAAGCTAGATCAGGCGATAATACGCTATGTATCCAACCGCTACCGTCTGCTCATAGGTGAGCGTACAGCCGAGAACGCAAAGATCACTCTCGCAGAGGTGTGCTCCCCCGACGGCTCCCGCAAGATGGCCGTGAAAGGTATAGACCAGATCTCGGGCCTGCCCTCCAAGGTGGAGATGGACGATCACGATATATACAAGGCCGTCATAGATCATATCAACGAGCTGATCTACGCTGTGCGCTCCCTCCTGGAGGAGACCCCTCCCGAGCTGGCGGGCGATATCGGACGCGACGGCATAATACTCACAGGCGGCGGTGCGCTCATAGGCGGCCTTGACCGTCTGATGGAAAAGGAACTGAAGATAAAGGTGCGGGCCGCAGAGGATCCCATACGCTGCGTAGCAAGAGGCACGGGGCTGGCGTTCAAGCACATCAGCAAGCTGGAGAGCGGCTTTGAGCGCATATCCATGTACGGCTATAAATAACAGTTCAGACGAAAGCAGGAGATATGCTCCAAACGATAGACGATATAACGTTCAAGATAAAAAAAGAGTTCGACTTCTCGTTCCTTCACAGGTACGGGAAAGTATTCAAGGTGTTCGACGATCAGGACTCGGGGAATATATGCTTCGGCGTAGACGACGGCAGCAGGAAGCTGTTCATCAAGTTCGCAGGTGCAGAGCCCGCGGAGTACGAGGGTGCGCCCTGTGATGCAGTAAAGCGTCTCAGAGATACTATACCCCTGTACAGGGACATAGCGAGCTCATATCTTATAAAATATATAGGCTCCGAGGAGGTCGCAGGCGGCCTGGCGCTCATATTCACATGGGCAGAGGGCAAATGCATGGCGCGGATGTACCCCGAGGGGCACTGCAGCATAATGGGTCTCCCTACGGAGGACAAGCTGTCTGTATTCGCCGACATCATAGCCTTCATGAAGGATATACACCGTCAGGGATATCATGCTGTGGACTTCTATGACGGCAGCATAATGTACGATGCGGACACGGGCAGGACGACCATATGCGATATCGACTTTTTCAGGAAAAAGCCGTGTATCAATGATATGGGGCGCATGTGGGGAAGCGAACGCTTCCTGTCCCCGGAAGAGTATACGCTGGGCTCCGTCCTTGATGAGGTGACCAATGTGTTCACACTGGGGAAGATGGGCTTCTCCCTGTTCACAGACAGCGATGAGGACGAGAGCGTGTTCCCGCTGGACAAGGCTCACTATGATGTGCTGAAGAAGGCATCGAGCGCTGACAGGGCCGACAGATACCCGTCCATAGAGGCCTTCGAGGCGGCATGGAACAGCGGGAGGACCGTATCGTGACCAACGATATCGACAGTACCCCAAAGACCGCCCTTGACCGCTGTCAGATAAAGTATATCGCCATAGCAGCAATGATCATAGATCATATCGCCATGTTCATGCTGTCGGACGGTCTGCCCGATGCACCGTGGCAGCGGATCGCGGTATATGCTCTCATGCGCGTCATAGGCAGGCTCACGGGACCTATAATGATATTCTTTCTGGTGGAGGGCTTCATACACACATCCTCTCGGAAACGATACGGCACACGGCTCTTGGCCTTCGGACTGATCTCACAGATACCCTACGCCCTCTCGCACTACGGCAAGCTGGCGGTCCTCGACTTCAATGTGGTCATCACACTGTTCCTGACGTTCCTGATGCTGACCGCCAACGAGAAGATAAAGGACCGTCCGCTGAAGAACATGGTCGTCTTCGGGCTGATAATGATCACATGGTGCTGTGACTGGGGCGTCATAGGCCCGTTCATGGCGTGGATCTTCTACAAGAACAGAGATGACCGGAGAGAACAGGTACGGCTCTACTCCGTGATATGCGCGATACACGTGATAAGCGCCTGCTTCTTCCTTGCAAAGGCCGGATACCACTGGTACGGCGAGCTGTGGCAGGCGGGGGTGTTCCTGGTGATACCCTTCCTGTATGCGTACAACGGCGAGGCAGGCAAAAAGTCGCCATTCAACAAGTGGATATCCTATATCATATACCCACTGCACCTACTGATATTCTGGGTGATACTCTATGTCGTGCGATGACCGCGGCATACCGGTACACTTACTTCCCAATGGCATAAAGGTGGTAAATAATGAATACTGCAATGCTCATAAAGCCCAAGTCGGAGGTATCATATCTCTACAGCGATATGACCGCGGCAGAGGGGCTCGATAAGTTCATAGAGACAGGCTTCACAGCTATACCGGTGATAGACCGCGAGGGGCTCTACATCGGCGTCGTCAGCGAAAGAGACTTCCTGTACAAGATACTCGACACGGGCTCTGTCAGCGCCATAGGCTCTGACGGTATGACCTTGGGAGATCTGGCCAGCGTCTCCAGGTTCGAGACGGTATACATCGACGCTGACTACGCTACGCTGTTCGACAAGATCATATCACAGAATTTCATCCCCGTCATAGACTCACGGGGCATATTCTCGGGTATAGTCACGCGCCATGATGTGCTCATAGCTATGGAGCCGTCCTCGAGGAACATAACATGAATCTTATCGTTATCGACCTCGAATGGAACCAGCCCATGAAGCCGGACACGCTCATAACCGAGCCTGTCCCCATGTACGGTGAGATCATCCGCATAGGAGCTGTACGCACCGACGAGACATACAAGAAGATGGAGACCTTCCAGATGTGCGTGCGCCCGAAGTTCTATCGGCGCATACACTACATGGTCAAGAAGGTGACGGGCCTGGACTCCACTGCCCTGAGCTACGGTCTCCCCTTTCGCGACGCCTTCGGCCGTCTGATGGAGTTCTGCGGCAGCGACCCGGTATTCGTCGCATGGGGCTCGGAGGATGAGAAGGTACTGCGGGCGAATATGGCCGTACACGGCATGGACGACAGTATGCTGCCCTCTTTCATAGACCTGCAGATCATATTCTCCCGCAGACACACCCATGACGGGCGCCAGTACGGTGTGGTCCCCGCCACGGAGCTGTTGGGACTGCCCACAGATCTTCAGGCTCACGATGCGCTCAATGACGCGATATACACCTACCGCATCGGACGAAAGACAGATCTTGCCCGCTATATCCCCGACGGATACGCCGAGATCCTCGCCGAGATCGAGGAGGAGAAGCGCATACAGCGTGAACAGCGCTACTTCCGTACCTTCTACGCTGAGGAGTCCATACGCGCTGCAATGCATTCCAAGAAGATCACGGTATGCCGCTGTCCCGAGTGCAAGAAG
>JAFYEQ010000294.1 GCA_017544185.1 Oscillospiraceae bacterium | reverse complement strand
CTGAGCGTGCATCCGACGAAGAACACCGTCCCCGCGCCCTTGGTACCGCTGAGACATGGCTCCTCCCACATATGAGGGGCGATGCGTGCTATGCGCATCACCGCGCCCTCGCCGCAGTACCCCGTTCTCTTATATCTGTCTGCCCCGCATCTGCGGGGACATAGTTCGCATCTGTGCAGATCCATTTTTATCAGTTAGGGATCAGGAGTGAGGAGTCGGAAGTTAGGAGCGTTGAGAGTTGAGATAATTGGAACGCTCAAACGCATCATTACCACCGTAGGGACATGGTCTCCTTCGGAGCCCTCGTGTCGGCCCCCACTGCTTCCAGCCTCTATCTTTACAGCTTCGCCAGCTTCGCAAAGCTCTGCTTCATAGCAGGATACAGCTCTGTGTACAGGCGGTAGAAGCTCTCGTATGTAGGCACGTTCTCAGCCACAGGCTCACATACCTTGTCAACGCCTACGATCTTAGCACATGCCTCGGGAACGCTGCTGTATACGCCTGCGCCCACGAATGCCAGTATAGCCACGCCCAGAGCGGGACCTTCCTTGGAGGAAGCCGTCTTTACGGGGCAGCTGTACAGGTCTGCCAGCATCTGTCTCCACAGGGGCGAGGAACCGCCGCCGCCGCAGGCCATCATATCGGATACGTTGATATCCATCTCACGGCAGATCTCAACGCAGTCGCGCAGGGAGTAAGCCACGCCCTCCATAACGGCGCGGAGCATATGCTTCTTGGTATGCATAGCAGACAGGCCGAAGAATACGCCTCTTGCATCGGGATCCAGATGAGGAGTGCGCTCGCCCATGAGATAGGGCAAGTATATGAGCCTCTCGGCGCCGATGGGCACGGTCTCAGCCTGCTTGTCCATCAGGTAGTACTCGTCAACGCCCATGTAGCGTGCTGTTTCCTTCTCGGGAGCACAGAAGTTGTCCCTGAACCACTTGAGGGACAGGCCTGCGCCCTGGGTAACGCCCATGATATGCCATGCACCGGGAACGGCTGCACAGCAGGTATGTACTCGGCCCTTGGGGTCGATACGGGGAGCGGAGGTGTGAGCGAACACCACGCCGGAGGTGCCGATCGTAGTGAATGCCTTGCCGTCGGTGACTACGCCCGTACCTACGGCTGCAGCAGCGTTGTCGCCTGCGCCGCCCACTACGGGAGTGCCTGCCTTCAGGCCCGTGAGCTTGGCCATATCCTCGGTGATATGTCCGGTCACCTCACAGGACTCGTATACCTTTGCGAGCATAGACATATCTATGCCCAGCTTGTCGCATATCTCCTTGCTCCACTGGCGCTTGGGCACATCGAGGAGCTGCATGCCCGACGCATCGGATACCTCCGTTGCGTACTCTCCCGTGAACTTGAAGCGTACATAGTCCTTGGGGAGGAGTATGTGGCGGCAGCGTGCATAGTTATCGGGCTCGTTGTTGCGCACCCAAAGGATCTTGGCAGCGGTCCAGCCCGTGAGAGCGGGGTTGGCAGTGATCTCTATGAGCTTCTCTCTGCCCACCAGCTCGTTCATCTGCTCTACTTCCTTGGCGGTACGCTGATCGCACCAGATGATGGAACGGCGGATCACGTCGTTGTTCTCATCGAGCATAACGAGGCCGTGCATCTGACCGGATATGCCCACGCCGACTATATCCTCATTGGATACGCCGCTCTGCTCTATCACCGTCCTGCAGGTCTCCACAGCAGCATTGTACCAATCAGCGGGATCCTGCTCTGCATAGCCGTTCTTGGGCTGATACATCGGGTATTCTATGGTCTTTGAAGCTATCACATGTCCCAGCTCATCGAAGAGCACTGTCTTAGTGCCGCTGGTGCCGAGGTCTATGCCTATCGCATATCTCATTTTTGAACACATCCTATCCTTGTTTTAGTCTCGGGCGCCTCGGAGGACGTCCCTTTATCTCCAAAAAAGGGGTAAGATCCTTCTTACCCCTTTTTGAGCGAACGTTATGTCCGGTATCAGTCATCGCTGTCAGACCTACGATATGAGTATATTTTACTATATCCACCGCCTTTTGTCAAGGGGGTTTTTGTTGAAGATACTAAAAATATATCAAATATTGCGAAATAGCGTCGCAGGCCGGGAGCGGGACCGTTTCATTTGTGATGAGGGCGGACACGAGGGATCCGCAGGAGACCATGTCCTACAACGGGAACGGGATATGAACGTTCCCATGGGCCGACACGAGGGCTCCGCAGGAGACCCATTG
>JAFYEQ010000293.1 GCA_017544185.1 Oscillospiraceae bacterium | reverse complement strand
TATTATCGCAGGCACGTAGAAGCCCTTGTCCACGAAGTCGCCGAAGTATGCATCGCCGTCGCGCTTGGACAGCTTATGCTGTGCATCGCGCATGATGTGCTCTACATGGATATACTCCGGCACGTCCCAGCCGAAGGCCTCATAGAGCAGGTTGTACTTGGGCGCACTGGAGAGGTACTCATTGCCTCTTACCACATGGGTGATGCCCATCAGATGATCGTCTATGACATTGGCAAAGTTGTATGTGGGCATGCCGTCAGCCTTTATGAGGATCTGATCGTCCAGCAGCTCATTCTCCACAGTGATGTCTCCGTAGAGCACGTCCCTGAAGGTGGTGGTGCCGCTGACGGGCATCTTCTGACGGATAACATAGGGAGTGCCCGCATCAAGCTGACGCTGCACCTCGTCTGCGGGGAGATCTCTGCAGTGCCTGTCGTAGGTCTGCAGGGAGAGCTTAGCCTCCTTCTGAGCCTTATGCAGCGCATCTATGCGCTCCTTGGTGCAAAAGCAGTAGTATGCCTTGCCCTCGTCCACCAGCTGACGGGCATACTTTATATATATGTCCTTGCGCTCGGACTGTATGTAAGGACCGCAGTCGCCGCCCACATCGGGACCTTCATCCCAGTTGAGGCCGCATACGCGGAGAGTATCGTAGATCTTGTCCACCGCGCCTTCCACATAGCGCTCAAGGTCGGTGTCCTCTATCCTGAGTATAAAGCTGCCGCCGTACTTTCGGGCGATGATATATGTGTATATCGCAGTCCTCAGATTGCCTATGTGCATGAACCCTGTGGGGCTCGGCGCGAACCTCGTCCTTACCTTAGATGTATCCACAGTATCATCCTTTCAATGTATCTATATCGGCCGCGATCTGAGCCTTCAGATCGTCGATGCCGCCGAACTTCCTTTCGGGCCGTATCATGGATATCAGCCTGACCTCTATGGTCTTGCCGTACATATCGCCGCTCATACCGGGGATATGGGTCTCGCACAGCGGTACCTCGCTGCCCACGGTAGGCTTCACTCCGATGTTGGATATGGACTCACAGCGTTTGCCGTCTACGACGGTATACGACTTGTATACCCCGAAGGCGGGCATCACACGGCTGCCGTCCATGATTATGTTCGCCGTGGGGAAGCCTATCTGAGAACCAAGCCTCCTGCCGCGGACCACTTCTCCCCGCAGCATATACGGCTCGCCCAGCAGCCTGTCGGCATAGGCCATATCCCCCGACGCGATCAGCTTCCTTATGGCCGCCGAGGAGACCTTCTCCGCACCGTCCATGACCTCATCCACGGCAATGAGCTTCACGCCGTGCGACGAACACAGTGCTCCCAGCTCCTCCACACCGAAAGCGGCGCCCTTGCCGAAGCGGAAGTCCTGTCCGCATACGACGGTATGCGCCTTCAGACGATAGTAGAGTATCTCCGTAAAGAACGTGTCCCCCGAGAGCCCCTTTATGCGGCCCAGATCCATGGAGTACACGTCGTCTATGCCCAGAGATGTGAGTATGCGCCTCTTGGTATCGCAGTCATATATGGGACGGTATCCCGCCCCCTTAGTGGTGATCGTAGCCGTATCGAAGGTACAGGCAAGGGTGCGCCCCGCCTGTGACGCGGCTATCTCTATCACTCTGCGGTGCCCTATGTGTACACCGTCGAAAATGCCGATGGCCACCGCATTTGTCTGTGTCTTATCTATCATATCAGTTAGAAAATAGGTTCTTTTTAGAGACCAATTCGTCCTTCGGGCTCCTGCAGCCGATGGCGAGTAGCTCCCCGCTGCTGCCTATGACCCTAAGATAGTCATGTTCTCCGAAGGGATCTGCATCCATGCCCTGCTGACCGAAGGTGAGCTTGACCCCGTTCCTGAACAGCTTTGTAAGCCGTTCGTCCAGTCTCACGCAGGGATAGTCGAACACATCGGCCACACTGCGGAAGAGCTCAGCCGCCCTGCCCTCATCGCAGGCCTTCTGCACCTGCTCGAAGGTATAGCACTGTTCGGCGGTGAAATATGAAGAACGGGTACGCCGCAGAGCGGTCATTATCGCTCCGCTGCCTGCTGCACGGCCGATATCGTCTATCAGCGTGCGTATATACGTGCCGGAGGAGCATACCACGTCCATCTCGCCCTCACCTGTGACAGGATCGTATGCTGTCACCAGCAGAGAACGTATGGTGACCGTACGCTCGGGACGCTCTATGCACAGCCCCTTGCGTGCCAGCTCGTACAGACGCTTGCCGCCTACGGATACCGCTGAAAACATGGGAGGGGTCTGCATGATATCGCCCGTGAAGCTGTCAGCAGCCTTCAAGAGCGTGACCGCATCGGGAAGCGCCCCTTCAACAGGGTCTATCCTTCCCGTGATGTCGAGAGTATCTGATGTATACCCCAGCTTGAAGCAGGCGTGATATGCTTTGTCCCTGTCGGGTATCACATCTATCGCCTTCGTGGCATTGCCTGCGAACACCACGAGCACACCCGTGGCAAGGGGATCGAGGGTCCCCGAGTGGCCCAGCTTCTTCATGCGGAGCATCCCCCTCAGCTTCGCTATCACATCGAAGGAGGTATACCCCTGGGGCTTGTCTATGCAAAGTATGCCGTTATAAGGTGCCGAGAGCATCATGCCAGCCACAGGTCTATGCCCATCTCCGCTGCCACAGCGGAGAGTATCTTCATGCGCACCTGATCCAGGTCGCCTTCTATGGTGCAGCCTGCAGCCCTTATATGGCCGCCGCCGTCGAACTTGCGGCATATAGCCGATACGTCTATGGTCTCAGCGCTCCTCATGGAGATCTTGTACTGCTTGGTCTTCTTCTCCTTGATAGTGACGCCCACCTCGACGCCCTTGATCTGCATAGGGAGATTTGCCACTCCCTCTATGTCTTCGCTGGACGCAGAGAACTTCTCCAGATCGTCCAGGCTTATGGTGACTATGGCGCACTTGCCGTCAAGATAGGTCTGCAGACCGTTGATCACCTTGCTCTCCAGCTTGATGCGCTC
>JAFYEQ010000292.1 GCA_017544185.1 Oscillospiraceae bacterium | reverse complement strand
TAGTAGTAGGACAGATTGGCGTCGGTGGGATTGCGTATCCCGCCCTCGAGTATGACCCCCGAGGTACGGGCAGCTTCGTAGTACTTGAGTATAAAGCTGTTTATCTGTTCGTTGTAGCCGTTTATCCTGTAGAAGTAAACGCCTTTGCCCTCGCGGGCGCTCAGAGGGGTGAAAGGATCATCCAATGTTTTCATTTTGCATATATCGAACATCTTCTCACCCCGGATCTGCTTACTTATTTCCCGAAACGATCAGCTTGCGTATTATATCTATGGGTATCACGAGGAATGCCATTACGATGCATATCAGCCAGGTCTTGGCATTGAGAGGTTCAACGCTGAGGAACTCGCCGCCGAAGGTAACGAATACGAACTGGATAAGGAGCAGAGCACCCATTACATAGAGGAAGTTCTTGTTCCTTCCCAGATTCTCGAATACATTAGTCTTGTCCGTACGTGCATTGAGACCGTTGAATGTGATAGCCATCATGAATGTGGCAAAGAGTGCAGAGCAGAGATATCTGGTATCCTGGTTGCCGAACAGATCGTTGATAGCGGGCACGAAGCGGATGCAGAGACAGACTGCGGTGATGTAAAGGCCGCTGATGATGACCTCTGCGAGCATATTCTTCGTGACGATGCTCTCTTTTCTGGGTATGGGCTTGTCCTTCATGTATTCCTTCAGGGCAGGCTCAGAGCCGAACGCGATAGCAGCCAGAGTATCCATGGCCAGGTTGACTACCAGCAGCTGGATGACCGTCATCATACGATCTTCGCCCATGAGGGAGCCTAAGAAGCAGGTGAGCACTGCAGCCACGTTTACTGTCAGCTGGAATATCAGGAACTTGCGTATGCTCTTGAACATCGTACGTCCGTAGAGTATAGCCTTCGCGATGGAGGAGAAGTTGTCGTCGAGTATGGTGATATCGCCGGCTTCCTTCGCTACCTCGGTACCGCTGCCCATGGCAAAGCCAACGTCGGCCTTCTTGAGGGCGGGGGAGTCGTTTACGCCGTCGCCTGTCATACCTACTACATAGTCCAGCTCCTGTGCGCAGCGCACCAGCCTTGACTTATCGGTAGGAAGAGCACGGGCTACAACACGAAGATGAGGTATGATCTTCTTGAGCTCTTCGTCGGACTTCTCGCCCAGTTCCTGAGATGTGAGCGCTACGTCCTGGGGGTCCTTCAGCAGGCCAGCATCCTTTGCTATGGCAACTGCGGTCTCCTTGCGGTCGCCTGTTACCATGACTACCTGTATGCCTGCGTTCTGTACTTCATTGATGGCAGCGACTGCTTCCTTGCGGACATTGTCGCGTATGCAGAGGACGCATACCAGAGTGAGGTCGCCCTCGTCGCTCTCGCCGTCGCGCTTGGCAACGCCCAGCAGACGCATGGAACGAGCTGCCTGCTCGTCGATGTACTGCATCAGGTAGCCCTTCTCTACGAGCTCCTTGACCTTGCCGTTCTCGTCGATATAATGTGTGCAGCGCTCTACTATGCGCTCGGGAGCACCCTTGAGGTATGTACAGAAGCGTCCGTCGCGGCATATGGTGACGCTGGACATCTTCTTGGTGGAGTTGAATGCGTTGAACTCGCGGACCTCGTCCTTGTTCATCTTGGTGTCGGCCTGGTTGTCGACGATGAAGGACATGAGAGCACGGTCTGTGCTGTTGCCGCCGATGACCTGACCGCCGCTGACCTGTGCGGAGTTGTTGAGGCCTATGCCCGTAATTACGTCAAGTGCCAGCTCGGGTACCAGTGCGTCGATCTTGGAGAACTTGGTGACGTTGCCCGTTACCAGCTCTACTACGGAGAGCTTGCCCTCGGTGATGGTACCGGTCTTGTCGGAGTACAGCAGGGAAAGTGAGCCTGCGGTCTCCAGACCGTTTATCTTGTGGACGAGGACATTGTCCTTCGCCATCTTCATGCTCTGGAAGGAGAGGAGTATCGATGTGAGCATGGGCAGGCCCTCGGGAACTGCACATACTATGATCGTTACCGCAACAGTGATAGCGTTGAGACCGAAGCGGAGCCAGTCGAATATCGCTGCGTCACTGAGCTTGATGACAGTTATATTGCCCGTGGTGTCGGCAAGATCGAAGCTGCCCACGATCAGCGCACGGATGAATATACCAAGTACGATAGCGATAGCGCCGATATATCCGAAGGTGGATATCTGCTGAGCCAGCTTTGCGAGCTTGACCTGGAGAGGAGTCTGTCTGGTGTCCTCCTGTACCTCGAGCGCCAGCTCACCG
>JAFYEQ010000291.1 GCA_017544185.1 Oscillospiraceae bacterium | reverse complement strand
ATGACCGACGGCACGTCACTGGCAGATATCTCCGAGGGGATGCCCCATGATCTGGAGACGGACGGGGAACGCGGTACGCTGTATGTGTATAAGTCCGAGAGCACCGCGGCTATGTACATCAGTACCGAGTCGGGGATGGACAGAGTACACGCGGACAAGGAAAATAAGGACAAGGTAGATATACGACTGTACACAGATACAGGTAAGATCGTCTATGACGGGATGCCCAAGGACAAGATCAGCGGGCACGGCAATTCCACATGGGAGTTGGACAAGAAGCCATACGACCTGCATATGGACGAGGCTACGGACCTGCTGGGCATGGGCAAGGCAAAGAAGTGGGTGCTGCTCGCAGATGCCTATGACGAGACACATATGAAGAACGCGCTGGTATATCGCTATGCGCGGGAGAACGCACCTTACAGCGGCTTCGCTCCCGATTGTGAGTACGTGGACCTCTATGCCGACAATGAGTATATGGGGCTGTATCTGCTGACCAAGAGCGTGAAGGACACCAAGCTGAGGTCATTGGACAAAGAACTGACACACCCCTATGCCTTCGAGCTGACCATGACAGGGAAGGTGGGAGAGGATGCTGACAGCATCGCGCTCAATGATGCCATGTCGGTGGAGATAAAGCTGCCGTCGAAGTACAGCGACGCGGAAAGACAAAGACTGGAGAGCATAGTGCTCTCCGTGAACGATATGCTGTCCAAAGGGGGCAAAGGCTCTGTGGAGCTCGATGAGAGCTCATGGGCGGCGAAGATCCTTCTTGAGATGATGTTCGAGAACTATGATGCAGCGAATGCGAGCCAGTATTTCTGGGGAGATCTGGAGGGCTGCAGCGTGTACGCGGGCCCATGCTGGGACTACGACCTGTCTATGGGTCGGTTCTACGTGGACTGGAGCACGCCCTACGCGCTCATGACCTTCAAGGACTGGAACAAGGGCAGGGACAGATCGTGGTACGCAGGCGCATGGAGCATATCGGAGATCCGCGATAGGGTCATATCCATGTACCGCGACGGCGCGGGAGAGAAGTTATCTGCGCTCATAGACAGTGTCCCCGCTGAGGCGCAGAGGATAGCGTCATCCGTAAGATCCGACAGGATACGATGGAAGGATATGTGCAGATACGACAGCTTCGATGCGGCAGTAGCGGATATGCAGGGCTTCATGTACAAGCGGAAGAGCTTTCTTGACAGCTATCTTATCAAGGGAGATCCGTACTACAGGGTGACTATGGAGCTGCCGAACGGCAGGATCCTTCACAGATATGTACCGACAAATACGTCGTTCCCGGAGCTCCCCGCGCCGTCGGAGCTGAGCGCATACGGCGAGGATCTGGGGGACCTGAGGATATGGTACCGCAAGGATACGGGCGAGGTGTTCACACGCAATACTTTGGTCACTGAGGACACTGTGCTGGTCGCAGTAAAGTGACGATACGACATCGGGAGGATATTATGGACGGATATAAGATGCGCAAGAGCATATCGCTCATCCTCAAAGCAGTGACGGTGATATCGGCAGCGGTCGGGACCATACTGAGCGCTGCGGGCGCCGCGGGCACGTTCATGGGCGGCAAGGTAGTGCTGATGTACTTTACGATACAGTCAAATATCGGCATAGCGCTGATATGCGCCATCGGCGCGTGGCTCCTCACGAGAGGCGGACGGATCCCCGATGTGTGGTACCTGATAAAGCTGGTGGGTACGGTAGCCATCACACTGACGGGGATAGTGTTCTGCTTCGTGCTGGCTCCTGTTTTGGGCGACAAGGCCTGGAACGTGCAGAATACGCTCACCCATGTAGTGGTGCCTGTGGCGGCTGTGGCGGATATGTTCGTCACGGGAGCAAGAGGGCGTATATCAAAGCGGAGCGTGCTCTGGGTCACGCTGCCACCGATAGTATACGCGGTGTACGCAGGTATCGGCTATGTTATGGGATGGGAGTTCTCCCGGGGCAAGAACTATCCCTATTTCTTCTTGGACTGGGGCAGCGATGCGGGCGCCTTAGGCTTTACGGACACATTGCCGTATATGGGATGTGTGTGGTGGATACTGGCGATACTGATCTTCCTGCTGGCAGTGGGATATCTGTACCGCTTTATCATAGAGAAGATCGGTATTAGTTATGATGATCGCGGATGAAAGTGAGATATATGAACGGTAATATGGAAAATGATCTTAAGACCTCTGCCGGCAGATGGGGCGGACGATATGGTCTGCTGATCCTATGTGCAGCGGGTATAGTGATAAACTATATCTTTTCTATGGCGGTCCGTCTGTTTGGGCTACCGCTGTATCTGGACAATGTGGGCACTATGCTCTGTGCTGTGCTGGGCGGCTGGCTCCCCGGCGTAGTGGTGGGCCTGGCCAACAATCTGATCAACAGCATCACAGATCCGTCGTCGATATACTATGGCTTCCTGAGCGCTATGATATCCTCGGTCACGACGCTGTTCTTCCGCAAGGGCAAGCTGAAGAGCCCGCTGATGGCGATACCGCTGGTGCTCATACTCGCTCTCATAGGCGGAGGACTTGGCACGTTCCTGCCATGGTCCTTGGATGGTGTCCCGTTCGATCATGAGCTCTTCCACGCCAAGCTGGCAGAGAACGGCGTCATGTCGCCTGCACAGGCGCAGCTCGTGGGCAATATACTTATGGATATCGTCGATAAGCTGATCACCACGGTGATAGTGCTGATCGTGCTTAGGTTCATACCCGAACGGATAAAGACGGCCCTGCGGGGGAGCATAAGGATGCAGGCGCGGATCTCGGAAGAGGAGAGCGATGAGATACGCCACATGAAGTGCCGCCGTATATCGGTGCGCACAAGGATCATGCTGGTGCTCTCGGTCACCATGCTCCTCATAGGGACTGCCAGCTGCGTGATCAGTCTGATGGTGTTCCACAGTGACACGGTCAACGAGCATTCGAGATATGCCGAAGGAGCCGCATATCTGGCGGCGTCTGCGATAGACGGCGACCGCGTGGAGGAGTATATAGAGTACGGCGATGACGCTCCAGGGTATACAGAAACGAAGGAGATGCTGCAGAAGATACGCGAGAGCACTCCGGATATAAAGTATATATACGTCTACAAGATCATGGCAGACGGCTGCCATGTGGTGTTCGACCTTGATACGGAGGAGCTGGAGGGAGAAGCTCACGGAACGCTGGTGCCCTTCGACGGATCCTTCGGACCATATATACCCTCACTTCTGGCGGGAGAGCGCATAGAGCCCATCATCACGGATGATACCTACGGATGGCTGCTCACCGTATATGAGCCTGTGTATGACAGTACGGGAAAATGTGTATGCTACGCTGCGGCAGATGTTTCCATGGAGAGGCTGCGCCTTAACGAGAGGAGCTTCTTCGTTGAGATGATATCGCTCTTCCTGGGGATATTCATACTCATACTGTCCTTCGTATGGCAGATGCTGGAGTACAATATCATCATGCCCGTGAACACCATGGCTCATCGTTCGGACAGATTTGCGTTCAGCGGCGAGTTCACGGAAGCCAGCGTGGACAAGATACGCTCACTGGATATACACACCGGCGATGAGATCGAGAACCTCTACCTGTCCATACTCAAAATGTCGGAGGACAGCGTTCGCTACGTGAGCGACATCAACAAGAAGAACGAGACCATATCGCTCCTGCAGAACTCTCTGATCATGGTGCTGGCGGATATGGTGGAGAGCCGTGACAAGAATACAGGCGACCATGTACGTAAGACAGCGGCATATGTGGATATACTCCTGCATGAGATGAGACGTCTCGGGATATATACGGATATTCTCACCGACGAGTTCATAGAGAACGTGATAGCATCCGCGCCTCTTCATGATGTGGGCAAGATCGTCATACCCGATGCCATCCTCAACAAACCGGGAAAGCTCACTGACGAGGAGTTCGATATAATGCGTACCCATACCACCGCGGGAGAGAACATCATATCCAAGGTCATCGCCCTCGTGCCGGATCCGAGCTATCTGTACGAAGCAAAGAACCTTGCAGTATACCATCATGAGAAATGGAACGGCAAGGGGTACCCGCAGGGGCTCGCAGGAGAGGATATACCCCTTTCGGCACGTGTGATGGCCGTGGCAGACGTGCTCGACGCGCTGGTGTCCCGCAGGAGCTATAAGGAGCCCTTTACTTTCGAGAAGGCCGTTGAGATCATCGTGGAGGGCAAGGGCACTCACTTCGATCCCAAGATCGTAGATGCGTTCATCATCGCCTCCGATAAGATCAAAGACGTCACGGAGAGGTTCAACAACAAGAAGATAAGCGGTGACGGTAGCATCATATGATGCAGTGCATCCGTCCTCTTAACGGTAATAGGATATGAACATGAAAAACGATAGCCGGTCATCGGCTATCGTTTCGTCATCAATAATGCAGCTTGCCCTCGGCTACTGCTTTGAGGTGAGCACCGTAGGGGCTCTTGCCGTAGCGCTCGGCGGATGCTATCAGCGTGTCGCGGTCGATCCAGTGGTTGACGTAGGCTATCTCCTCGGGGGCGGAGATGATGATGCCCTGACGCTGGGATACCATGCGAACGAAGTCCGCAGCCTCCACCAGACTGTCCATAGTGCCCGTGTCGAGCCATGCGAAACCGCGTCCCAGGAGCTGTACGTCAAGTATGCCGTCATCCAGGTACATCTCGTTGAGGGTGGTTATCTCCAGCTCGCCTCTGGCAGAGGGGCGCACAGTCTTAGCTCTGGCGGATACTCCCGACGGATAGAAGTACAGGCCCGTCACCGCGTAGTTCGACTTTGGTACCGCGGGCTTCTCCTCTATGCTGGTAGCCTTGCCGTTCTCGTCGAAGGCGACTACGCCGAAGCGCTCGGGGTCCGGTACATAGTACCCGAATACGGTAGCACGGCCTTCTTCAGCGTCCTTCACCGCAGCACGGAGTAT
>JAFYEQ010000290.1 GCA_017544185.1 Oscillospiraceae bacterium | reverse complement strand
TTATAGGCACCGAGCGCCACGAGTCAAGGCGTATCGACAACCAGCTTCGCGGTCGTGCGGGACGTCAGGGCGACGAGGGCGAGAGCCGTTTCTTCCTTTCACTGGAGGACGACCTGATGAGGCTCTTTGGCGGCGACAGGATGCAGATGATGATGAACTCCCTCAACGTAGAGGAGGATATGCCCATCGAGAGCCGTATGCTCTCCGGCGTCATCGAGTCCTCTCAGAAGAAGGTGGAGGGACGCAACTTCTCCATCCGTAAGAACGTCCTCAACTACGACGACGTTATGTCCACTCAGCGTAAGATCATCTACGATCAGCGTGCTAAGGTGCTGGACGGCGAGGATCTGAGAGAATATATCCAGAAGATGATCAAGGACTGGGTACAGGACGGTACGGATCTGTACATCGTAGACGGATCGCTGCCTGAGGACTGGAACCTGGCAGGACTGCGCGAGCACTTCGCAGGGCTGCTCACATCGGAGGACGACTTCCGTTGGCAGGGCAGAGAGCTGGAGGAGCAGTCCAAGAAGCAGATCGTCGAGGAACTGGCCGACCGTGCTGCCAAGTTCTACGAGAAGCGCGAGAAGGATCTGGGTTCCGATGTGCTCCGCGAGCTGGAGAGAGTCATACTCCTGAAGGTAGTCGATACCAAGTGGATGGCTCACATCGACGATATGGAAGAGCTCCGCAAGGGTATCGGTCTCCGCGGCTTCGGTCAGAAGAACCCCGTTGTCGAGTACCGCTACGAGGGCTTCGAGATGTTCGACGCTATGGTAGCATCCATACGCGACGAGACCGTACGTCTCCTGTTCACGATCCAGGTCAACCACGACGCAGAGCCTCAGCGTGAGCGCGTAGCTCAGCCCATGGAGACTCCCGATGATGGTTCCTTCACCGCAGCTCCCCGCCGCGCATCCAAGATCGGCAGGAACGATCCCTGTCCTTGCGGCAGCGGCAAAAAATATAAGAACTGCCACGGCAGAGACGTAAAGTAAGGACATAATATTTGCCGAGATCCTTTCATGGCTGCCGCTTGCGGCATGTCATCCTACGGATGACGGCAAAAAATACAAGAACTGCCACGGACGCGACGTGAAGTAACGCCAGCAAAAGTAACATGCGCGTGGCACCTACACTATGATCATTATAGCACATCATAGCGTAGCTGTCAATAGGTGACGCATAGATCTGTCACATTGAACAAACGAAAGTACCATTCCACAGCAATACGTCCATCCCCCAGATGGGCGTATTTTACAAGAAAAACGTTTTTCCAACATGTACACAACACAAACTTATATCATAATAAAGGGGGACATATGATCACACAAAAATGCAAGAAGGAGCTGACGCAGCATATACTGCCCTTCTGGGACAAGCTCCGCGACGACGTATACGGCGGCTTCTACGGTCAGATGGACAACGACCTGATCGTGGACAAGGAGGGCTGCAAGGGCGTGATACTCTGCTCAAGGATACTCTGGAGTTATGCTTCCGCCTATATCACCTTGAAAGATACCGATCCGGATATAGCTGCATCCGCTCTGGACAACGCCCGCCACGCCTATGTGTTCTTACGTGACAGATGCGTGGACAGGGAATACGGCGGCGTTTACTGGACAGTGACCTACGACGGTCAGCCGCTGGACACCATGAAGCACACCTACTGTCAGGCCTTTGCCATATACGCCCTGTCCACCTACTTCGAGGCGTCGGGCGACAACGAGGCGCTGCAGCTTGCCAAGGCTCTCTATGATACTGTTGAGGAGCGCTGCACCGATGAGATCGCCTACCGCGAGGCCTTCGACAGAAAGTGGGATCTGATCGAGAACGACGCTCTCAGCGAGAATGGTCTCATGGCAGACAAGACCATGAACACTGTGCTCCACCTGATCGAGGCGTATACCGTCCTCTTCAAGGTCAGCGCCGATGAGCGCGTGGCCGACAGGCTCCGCTTCCTGCTGTCCATCACCGAGGACAAGATCTTCGACAAGGACAACGACAAGCTGCTGGTCTTCTTCGACCGTGAGCTGAACGTGATCGGAGATATACACTCCTACGGTCATGACATCGAGGCCCAATGGCTGATCGACCGCGCATGTGACGTGCTGGGCGATGAGGAGCTCAGAAAGAAGTGGGCAGGGTATGATCTTCGCATAGCGGAGGACATATACCGCATCGCCTACGATCCCGTGACAGGCTCCTTGAACAACGAGCGCGACGGGGACAAGATCAGCACCAAGCGAGTATGGTGGGTGCAGGCCGAGACTGTGGTGGGCTTTGTCAACGCCTACCAGCACAGCGGAGACAAAAAGTTCCTGGATGCCGCCGACAAGGTCATGGACTGGATACTCACATATCAGTGCGACCATCGCGACGGCAGTGAATGGTGGGCCGAGGTGGATATGCAGGGCACGCCCATACCCGATGTCACTATGGTCAACGAATGGAAGTGTCACTATCACAACAGCCGCATGTGCATGGAGATCATCGCACGCGGCATCGACTGATGCAGGATCGTATGAACGAGAACTAAGATACTTTATGGGAGGTATGTAAAATGAAAAAGGAAGATATCATCAAGGGCATCGAAGAGCTCAAGGTACAGCTCGCAGGTGTGAGCGAGGTCATCAAGGGACAGGAGCTCCCCACTATCTCCGAGGAGGAGAAGCAGAAGCTCCGCTCTGTATTCGAAGGCCTCAAGACCGACAGCGAGCGCTTCCGCCGGGATATCGAGAGCGGCAGAGTGAAGGAAGATATCAGACGCGATATCGAGAGCGCAGGCGGTGAGATCGAGAAGGGCGTAGGCGAGATCGAGAAGAGCATGAACGAGCTGGGCGAGGCCATTGCCAAGATGTTCGGTGACTGTGTATCGGGCTGCTGCGAGAACAAGACCGACAAGACCGACGACACGGACAGCACCGACGACGATACTGATGTTTGATACCATCCCCGCGTTCGGGCTGTCCCTCTATGAGATGATGATGTTGTTCATGGCGTGGTCGTTTTTGGGATGGGCGATGGAGGTCTGCGTACATACCCTGAAGATGGGCGAGTACTCCAACAGAGGCTTCCTGGATATGCCTATATGCCCGATATACGGCTTCGGTGCGAACATCATCACCGTGCTCCTGCATGACATCCTTGATAAGCCCCTGCTGCTGTTCGTGGTATCGGCCGTGGTCTGTACCGCCTTCGAACTGGCGGTTGGGGTGCTGATGAAGAAGATATTCCACAACCAGTGGTGGGACTACTCCGACGAGCCCTACAACTTCCATGGGTATATATGCCTGAAGGTAACGCTGGAATGGGGCTTTGTGTGTCTCATCGCCGAGACCTTTATAGTACCTGTGGTGCTGCGTCTGGCGAATATGATACCCCATCCCGCGGGCATCGTGTTCCTGTGCATATCGGGCGTGCTGCTGGTGATAGATACCGCAGGCTCCTACGCTGCTGCAAAGAGGCTCACGCTGCACATACACGAGATCGCCGAGATCAATGCGCGTATGAACGAGAGCTCCAGCTCGCTGGGACTGGCACTGGGCACCGCGGCACTGGATACCTCTGCGGCCATACAGGAAAATGCCGAGCTGGTGCAGGTACATGCGGATAATCTGAACGCAGATATCCGAGACGGCGTCTCGGATATCAAGCGGCTGATCGGTATGCGCTACGATGCGTATATAGCTTTCTCTACCGACAGGCGCGAGCTCCGTCTGCTCCGCGCGTTCCCGCATATGCATCCCGATGAAGGCAAGGATCTGGCAGAGGAGCTGCGTCAGATGCTGTCCGGCAACTGGGTAGGCCCTCTGGTAGACGACATCAGGCAGAAGCTGGATCTGCACAGTATACAGGACCTCATAGACAAGAAATGACCCTACGGACCGGAGCGGCATCCGCCGCTCCTATCACATGAAATATGGATACATTCGACCTTACACGCGCGGTGGTGGAGAACGCTGCATACAGTGACGGCGCCGACAAGGGCGCCGTGTTCACTGTCACCGACCTGATACTCCCCCGCCGCACAGCGTATAACAAAGGGCGCTCGGATATGCTCGTCCGGGCGCGTATAGTGCTGCCCTCCCCTGTCCGCATCAGTACCCGTCAGCGTATGCTGATGGATATGGAGCATGTGCCCCATATACGCAAGGGACGCTCACTGTACAAGAGCGAGTACCCGGCCCTGTGGGGAGAACTGGCCGACAGCGAATGGATCGAGCATACCGGCAGCACCGTGAGCATACATTGCGAGCGCACACAGGAGATATACGACATAGTGTATACCGGTACGCTGCAGCTGGAGATACTGACATCACAGCAGATACATATGTCGCTTCGGGAGCGGGCAGCGCAGATCATGGAGGATATACCCGTCATGTTCCGCGCTCTGGCCCATAAGGATACTCCCCTTGCCGCGAAGGTGTTCTGCTGGCTGGCAGTGGCGTATGCCCTGTCCCCCATAGATCTGATACCCGACTTCATACCGGTACTTGGCAAGCTGGACGATATCCTCATCGTACCTATGCTCATAGGTCTGGCGGTGGCGCTGATCCCCGACGAGGTCATGGAGAAGTGCCGCGCCGAGGCTGAGAACGAGCGCAATCTGGGCAGCAAGAAGAACGTATACGCCTTTCCCGTGATAGTGATCTGGGTCCTGCTCCTCGTGATCGCGGTATGGATCATCACGGGCATACGCCATCACCGATGATAACAGGAGATACTATGGAAGAGATAACGGCTTTGATACTATCCGTGCTCATGGCAGTCTCGGGAACGTCTCTCCCGGGGGACGCCGACGGCAATGCTGCCACAGATGATCTGATCATCGACGGGGATAAGTATACCCTCACCTTCTGCGATGAGTTCGACGGCAAAGAGCTGGACGATACCAAGTGGGAGCGCTGCCCCGAGCAGCATCGTCAGGATATGGACGACTACTGGGACGACAGCATGTCCTATCTTGACGGCGACGGACATCTGATCATAGGTGTAGATCACGACAGTTGGAGATATATCTCGGGCGGCGTGCGCAGCAAGGGCCGCTTCGAGCAGGCCTACGGCTACTATGAGATACGCACCACCCTCAACAACATCCCCGGCTACTGGACAGCCTTCTGGCTCTTCAACGACTGTGTAGGCGACGAGACCGAGGGCGGACGCAACGGCACGGAGATAGACATATACGAGTCCCCCTTCTACAGCACGAAGATACAGCACACCCTCAACTGGGACGGATACGGCGCTAAGCACCGCTCCGAGGGCAAGGTGGTGGATGCGGACGTGTACGACGGGAAGTATCACACATTCGGCCTGAGTCGTCCTTCGACGGATTGCCCGCAGTTCGACATTGAGGCCTGTCGATGGGTACCCGAGTGGATGGAACTATCGGAATTGACAGGCGATAGTCAGTGGCAGGACAAAGCCAGAGTCATCTGGGAATC
>JAFYEQ010000289.1 GCA_017544185.1 Oscillospiraceae bacterium | reverse complement strand
GAGGCCGAGTTCAACACCGTAGTGGCTAAGTACACCCAGACCTTTGAGTACTGGAAGGTATACACTCAGGATCCTTCCTCCTACAAGTTCCTCACCTCCGACGTTGTGAAGAGCTGGTCCGCAGCCAACAACAACTATCAGATGGTAACACACTACATACTCCTCCCCTACTCCTACAATGAGACCCGTCTCAACGAGATCATGAACAAGGACAACGGCGGATCCAACAACGGCTACTATGCAGTATCCCTCACCCAGCCCAACAAAAAGGCATCCACCGACAGCATCATCCAGATCTCCAGCTTCTCCACCAATCAGATACTCTACATACTCGTACCTCAGAACTACGACGTGGTCAAGGTGAACGACATCGATGCCAAGTACAACGGCTATCAGTACAACAAGGTATACTCCACCGAGCCCACCAAGATCACCAGCTACGACATCATAGAGAAGTGGAACAAGGTAGAGAACAGCAGGAACGTCGTACACTATGTGCTCCTGCAGGTAGGCTACGATCCTTCGATCCTCACAGAGCTCCGCAACAACGACCTTGCTACCTCCTCCTCCAGCTACTATGTGGTAAGCTCCTCCTATCCTCAGACCATATCCTCCACCGATACGGTAGAGGTGATGTACAACGCACAGGACCAGGTAGGCTATATGCTCATACCCGCATCCCTGGATCTGGTGAAGTACTCCGACGCTGAGGCTCGGTACACCGGCAAGTATTACTACTACCGCACGTACAGTGCTGCTCCCACCAAGCTGGCAGAGACAGATATCATACTCCCGCTGGTAAAGGGCAACACGACCATATACATGCTCGTTCCTCAGTACTACGACCAGTCTAAGGTAGACGCAGCATTCGCAGGTCAGCGTGTGAACGCATACTGATAACAAGGCCTAAGATAATGAGCTCCGCTGTCACGATGTGACAGCGGAGCTTTTGTATCGTATCGTGATCGTTTCGCAGTAAAGGGACAAGGGACAAGGGGCAAGGGACAAGAGATGCGACTGATGCCCCATGCTCCCGCACTTATCCATAGTTCAGATAAAGAATATGAGATCCGTTATCTCCACTCTCAACTCTTCTCTCTCAACGCTGTCCGGATCCTAACTCTTTCCGATACATGACCTCTCTAAGGTCCTTGCCGCCGATCTGGTCGTCGAGCACGTCTCCCGACAGGACAAAGCCGTTCTTCTCGTAGAAGCAACGGGCCTGTGTATTGTCCTCCAGCACCCACAGCAGGACATTTTCATAGCCCATGCCGCGTAGCTCCTCCATGCATCTGTGTAGGAGAGCTGTGCCGTATCCCTTGCCCATATGCTCCGGCAGGAAGTATATGGATACGATCTCCCCGTACCCGCTGTAGCTTTCCCATCTGGAGCTGCAGAAACTGGCTGTGCCCACGAGCTGTCCCTCATGCTCTGCCACCAGGGTATGCATCCCCTCACGACCGAGATGTGTGACCCATTTCCCCTTCGGGATGCTGTCGAGATGCTCCTGCGGTATGATGCCGCGGTAGGCGTATCGCCAGCTCTGCTCGTAGATATCGCTGATCCGGACGGGATCGTCGCCCGGCTGCATATATCTTATATCTATCTGTTGGCTGTACATATACGTTCCTTTCTGTCCTGTTAGAGCAAAGGAGGAGCTGTTCACTCCTCCGAAAAGTCGGTATTCATCGAGACCTGCACATCATAGTCGGGCCAGCTCTTACGAACGTCCCCGATCACATCTGTATATACCGCCCTGCGGTCGGCCGCGTTGAAGCTGATCAGCACATCGAAGCGTATAGCCTTGCGCTGCCGGTCGAGATAGAACCCGTGGGTCTGCTTCACGTGCTCATGGGAGAGGGCTATACGGTCTATGTCCTCTCTGATGCGGATGACATCCTCGTCCTTCGTGTTCACCGAGTATATACCTATCGCAGTCAGCAATACGTTATGTTTCTCGAGCACCTTCATGGTGATCTCACGCTGCAGCGTGTCCAGACGCTCTGCGGTATACGTATCGGGCACCTCGATATGTACCGATCCGTTCCATTTATCGGGTCCGTAGTTGTTGAGCACCAGATCGTAGGCGCCCTGCACATCGGGGAACTCCCTGACCGTATCCTTGATGGCCTGCGCCAGATCTGCATCGTTTCGCTCTCCGAGGATCTGAGAGATAGTGTCCTTCAGCATCTCAAGTCCCGACTTTACGATCACGCCCGATATCACCGCACCCAGCCATGCCTCTAAGGATATATGGGATATGACGGATATCAAGGCAGCTGCCAGCGTGGATGCCGAGATAACGGAATCAAGGGTCGCATCCTTTCCGGAGTTTATGAGCGCGTCGGAATTGACCTTCTCGCCCACGCCCTTCACATACCGCCCGAGGACGATCTTGACGACCACCGCCACGGCCACGATGCCCAGTGATACCGCACTGTATTCGGGAGTCTCGGGATGGATGATCTTCTTTACCGATTCCACAAAGGAGGTCACGCCGGCGTAGAGCACGATCACGGCTATCATCATGGCGCTAAGGTATTCTATGCGCCCGTACCCGAAGGGATGCTTCTTATCGGGCTCCTTCGCAGCCAGCTTCGTGCCGACTATGGTTATCACCGAGCTGCCCGCATCGGATATATTGTTCACCGCGTCGAGGGTGACGGCGATGGATGCGGTCATCAGACCGACCACCGCTTTGAACGCAGCCAGCAGCACGTTCGCGGCGATGCCTATCACGCTGGTCCTGACTATGGTCTTTTCCCGTGAGGCACTGATGTCCCCTGCCTGTATGTCCATACCGTTCTCCTTACTTGTCGCTTGACGTGATATCCGTCACATATGCAATGCCGTCCTCCACATGGAAGCTGACCTGACAGGATGCGTAGGTGAAGGTGTAGGTCCTGTCGTCGTCACGGTACTGGGGACGGGGATCTTGTGATACGATCTCACGCAGTACCCGTGTCTGCTCCTCGTCGAAGGGTACAGCCTCCGGGAGCACCACGTCCAGCTTATGTGCCACCGTGTCCGCAAAGCCGTCAGCGGCATCCGCGTGGCAGTCGGTATACTTCAGGTACGGCTTGATATCGAATATCACGGTGCCGTCCCTAAGATCCGCGCCCGATACTATGAGCACCTTGCCGCGGTCGGTGTCCTCAATGCCTTTGAGCCGCACCGATGAGAGCCCTATGGAGTTGGGACGGTTAGGCGAGCGCGTGGCGAACACGCCCATGCGCTTATTGCCCCCGAGCCTTGGCGGCCTTACCGTGGGCGACCATCCCTCAAAGCCGTCGAACCGCCATATCAGCCATAGATGGCTGTACTCCTCTATGCCCCGCAGAGCCTCATCCACGCGGTACTCCGGCTCGAACACTATCCTTGAAGTATTATCCGTCATGCCGCTCTGTCTGGGTATGCCGAACTTCTCATCGAAGTCGTTCTCTATATGCGCTATCTGTACAAGTTCCATGTTCACACCTGTATAAGTTGGGGATCGGCAGGGGCCGACCTATGTGTCGGCCCGGAGTTGAACGTTGAGAGTTAAGATGACGCGAACATATACCTGTAAGGGCATCTCTTCTCTGTAGGGGCCGACCTGCGTGTCGGCCCGCCACGCAAACATACCGTCCCGCTCCCTGTCCCTAAAAACTTATAAAGCTCGCTCCGGACGGAGGCGGCTCCACGGGAGCGGTGCTCATCATATAATCCTTGCCTATGGTGTAGCCCTCGTCCTGAAGATGCTCGGTGACGGCGGTCATCGCCAGAGACGGGGTATTGTTGTGCTGTGACAGATGACCGAGGACTATGTCCGTAGTCCCCGACCGCACCAGCTCCGCCGCCAGCTCTGCCGACTTTCTGTTGGACAGATGGCCGATGCCGCAGGATATGCGGCGCTTGAGCTCATAGGGATAGGGGCCTGTGCGGAGCATCTCGGGATCGTAGTTTGCCTCCAGAAGTATCGCTCTGACGCCCATGATACCCGCTCTCACCTCGTCGGTGACCTCTCCCAGATCCGTGCATACCGCACAGGAGCCGTCCTCGGTCTCTATGCGGTAGCCGCAGGGCGACGCCGCATCATGAGGGGTCTCGAAGCAGGTGATGTGCATCCCCGCTATGTCTGTGCCCTCGCCTATGTCCACTGCCCGTGACATGATATGACCGCTGTCATATAAGGCGTCCAGCGTCCACTCCCGGGAATATACGGGTATCCCCGTGGCCTTGGTCAGCATCTTCAGGCCCCTGATATGATCCGTATGCTCATGAGTTATGAACACGGCCTTCACCGCCGAGAGAGGTATATCGATATCATCAAGAGCTGCGGTGAGGCGCTTGTACACCACACCGCAGTCTATGAGTATGCCCTGGGTCTTTGTGCCGATATAGGTACAGTTCCCGCCCGATGACGAGAAAAGCGGATACATCCTCATCATATACCCATCTTCCCGAAGAGCTGGCCCAGCTTCTCAGCCATCACCGCAGCTACTTTCTTATGGGTAGCAGCCGAGGGATGCCAGTCGGCGCCCACGCCGTCATTGGCCTCGTCCTGAGGAGCCAGCGGCACGAACATGATCTTGTCGTCGCCCGCAGCTGTGAAGCTCTCCGTGACTGCTGCGATGTCGTCTTTGAGAGGATCGTCCATCACGCCGTAGGTCAGCACGATATACGATGCGGGATGAGCCTCGCGTATCATGCGTATCATATCCGAGAGATATTCCCTGTACATGGCGCATCTCTCGGGGATCTTCCTTGTCCACGAATGGTCGTTGGT
>JAFYEQ010000288.1 GCA_017544185.1 Oscillospiraceae bacterium | reverse complement strand
GGCTGTCGGCACTGCCGACTCGGCACCGCCGCCCCGCGTATAAGACCCTCCGACGTAAGAAAAGTTACCGAGCCACAAATAAAACAGTCCCCTCAAATACATCAGCGAGATGGGTGTCGGCACCGCCGACTGCTTGACAAAGAGGAGCGGATATGATATAATAGTGTGTGTGAGAAATACATGTGGATCAACAAGACAGAAGGACGATATATGGGAACATTTCTGATAAAAGAATCGAATGCTGAAGCCCTGTATGACAGGAACAGGAAGCATATGATGAAGGCTAGGAGACAGCTGACGGTCTCGCGTCTCTTTTGCGTGGTAGGTAATATAATACTTGCGGTGATATCTGCAGCGAGATCATTTATATGGTTCTCATCGCTCGCGTATACAGCGCGTATCGTAGGAGAGACCGGAGAAACCGAGGTCGTGTCTGAGCAGGCGTTCCCACTAATGATACTGCTTGTGTTCTATATGCCCGTGATGGCGATACTGGCGCTGCTGTCGGATGCGCAGGGCAGACCGTTCCTGCTGCGGATATGTGCCTACTCATCCATGGCGCTGATGGTGATCACGCTGTTCAACGCTCTGCTGCAGGTATCTGCTACATCTGACAACGTGTTCACGATGATATATCTCGGATGTGAGATAGCCTTCTCCTTCCTGGGGCTCGCAGCATACAACGAGATGGACAGTCTGAAGGGGCAGGAGGGATATCCCGACTTCGACTACGCCGTACAGCGTGCCATGACTTCCGAACAGAAGAAGTATATGGAAGAGCGTCAGCAGTATCTGGCGCGACAGAATGCAGGTCTACGCTCCGACGATCCCGAGCGTGCTTCCGATGATATAGTCACTGTATCGGGCAAGTCAGATGAGATGGATGGCGTATCGGTAAATATGGAAGACCAGGAGAGATGGTTCACCAATTCCGCTGCAGAGCAGGAGATGCTCGACAGCGAAGAGACCACCGCAGATATGGACAGCACCGCTGCAGATCCTTTCTTCATGCCGTCAGACGATCAGTATGAGGTCCACGACAGAGAGAGTATCCTGAAAAGACCGTTATAAGGATGGATAGTATGAAATACGCATGTCTTGCACCGATCATCAGAAAGACCAACATAGCCAAGGGCATATGGGATATGGAGATACTATGTCCCGATGCCGCACGGGAAGCAGTACCCGGGCAGTTCGTGGATATACTCGCCGAGGGCTATACTCTTCGCCGTCCCATATCCATATGCGGCATAGACCGCGACAAGGGCACTCTTCGCATAGTGTTCGAGGTAAGAGGCAAGGGCACCGCAGTCATAGCGCAGAAGGAAGTCGGTTCCTCTCTGGATATCATCGCTCCCCTCGGCCATGGCTTCGACCTGTTGGATACCGATAAGAGAGCCGTGATCATAGGTGGCGGTATCGGTACTCCTCCCATGGTGCCGCTGGCACAGCACTACGGTGCGAACGCTTCTGTAATATTCGGCTTTCGTGATGCCCGTGCGGTGATACTCAAAGAAGATATTGAGCGTACGGGAGCAGATATGATACTTTGCACGGATGACGGTACCGCAGGGCGCAAGGGCTTCGTCACCGATGCACTGGATGAAGTCCTGAAGGCTCTTCGTCCCGATATCATATACGCCTGCGGTCCTATGGTGATGCTCAGACGCATTGCTGAAAGAGCTGCGAAGGATGATATACGCTGCCAGATATCTCTCGAGGAGAGGATGGCATGCGGCGTGGGAGCCTGTCTTGGGTGCGCCTGCGTCACCAAGCAGGACGATAAGACCGTATACAAGCACGTATGCAAGAACGGTCCGGTATTCGATGCAAAGGAGGTCGTATTCGCATGAGCGCTACATCTGTAACATTTGCCGGCATCGACTTCAAGAACCCGATAGTACCCGCGTCGGGCACCTTCGGGTATGGCCATGAATACGAGGAGCTCTATCCCCTGTCCCGTCTCGGAGGTATATCCGTCAAGGGTACCACAGGGAAGCTGCGTCCGGGAAATCTTCCCCCCAGGATAGCAGAGACCCCCTCCGGGATGCTCAATTCCGTAGGGCTCCAGAATCCCGGTATAGATGCGTTCATACGTGATGAGCTGCCGTACCTTAAGACGAAGGATACTGTAGTCATAGCTAATATAGCGGGCTCCGACGAGAACGAGTACCGCGAGATAGCTGAGAAGCTGGATGCCACAGACGTGGATATGATAGAGGTGAATATCTCCTGTCCCAATGTAAAGGCGGGAGGAGCTGCCTTCGGAGTATCCTGTGAGGGTGCTGCTCAGATCACCCGTATCGTGCGCTCCGTCACTAGCAAGCCCGTGATGATGAAGCTGTCCCCCAACGTCACCAGCATCGCAGATATCGCTAAGGCATGCGAGGCTGAGGGTGCTGATGCGGTATCACTGATAAATACCCTGCTGGGTATGCGTATCGATATACGCACCCGCAGGCCTATACTCCACAATAATGTAGGCGGTCTTTCGGGCCCCGCCGTGTTCCCCGTGGCAGTCCGCATGGTATGGCAGGTAGCAAATGCAGTCAAGATCCCTGTATGTGGTATGGGCGGCGTGTCTACATGGGAGGATGCTGTGGAGATGATGCTGGCAGGAGCATCACTGATACAGGTAGGTGCGGCTATATTCACAGACCCCTTAGCTCCGGTAAAGATCATCGAAGGCCTCGAAGAGTATACAAAGCGTGAGAACATCTCGCTCACAGATATAGTAGGGAAGGTGCAGCCATGGTAGACAAGGATACTGCTGAAAGAGCTGTATATCTCAAGCACAACGGACATAACTGCTGTCAGGCGGTGACGGCTGCACTGGGCGGCGAGACCACTCTCCCGGGTGATGTGCTCATGCCGCTGTCGGCGGGGTTCTGTGCGGGTATGGGCAATATGCAGGCCACCTGCGGCGCACTGATCGGTGCGGTCATGATCGCAGGGCTGCGTACAGACGGCAAGGGAACTCTCTCCTGTGCAAAAAAGATCTCCGAGAGCTTCAAGAAGCGGTGTGGTGCGCTGCACTGTGCCGACCTCAAGGGAGCGTATACAGGCAAGGTGATATGCCCCTGTGATGACTGTGTACGCAATGCTGTGCTGGCATACGGCGAAGTGATGAACGGTGCGTGAGGGACAGTATGAAAGATAATATATTATTAGTATGGATCAGGGATCACGGTGTGGCCGTCATCATACTGCTCGGCATAGCTCTTCTGGTGGCTATGATAGTCAACTTTCTAAAACTCTCCAATGAGAAGAGCCGTATCAAGGAGCTGCTGGAGCGCCGCAACAAGAAGTACCGCAGGAACAAGCAGACCCATGAGCTCGAAGAGGATGACGACGAAACATCCACTGTTACCGAAGATACCATACGTAAGTACGAGAACGATTTCAATGAGCACTGTTCATGGCATAATGCCTTCGAGCAGCTCATACCTATATTCCCCATGCTGGGCATACTCGGCACCGTAGCAGGTCTGATAATCGGACTCAAAAACGGCACCACCGGGCTCCAGGATGCTATGGAGACTTCTCTTGATACCACCTTCGCCGGACTTATCTTTGCCATACTTCTCAAAGGGATAGATGCACTGTTACCGTCGAAGGCCATATACGATGTTGAAGTGATGCTCGATGACTTTGACAGAAAGCTGGATCTTTCAGAAAAGTACAGTGACTAAAATGGGAGCATACCATGAGAAGAAGACGACACCGCAGCAGCAGTCCTTCCGTTGATCTTACCTCTCTGCTCGACGTTATCTTTATCATACTCTTCGCAGTCATGATGGGTCAGAACCAGGCCAGCGGAGATCTTGAAGAACGCGAGAAGGGCATCTCTCAGCGCGAGAAAGCTGCAGAAGCGGCACAGAGCAGATACGAGCATTTTATGGAGACCGAGGGCAGCATCGGTCAGTATGTGTATGTCGTGTCCATATCCGTACCCATAGGTGAAGAGATACATAAGAGAAAGATCACGGTGCTCTCAGAGGACGAAGATCCTGTGGAGTACGATCTTATAGGGAAGGATACCTCTGCATACGATCGGTTGGAAGACTATCTTGACGAGTATCTGTCATCAAGGACTGACAGCCCCGTGATACTGGCTCTGAATACCGACGGAGGTAAGATACTCTACAGGGATGAGCATACTATCACAGATATGCTGTTCAAGCTCTCGGCAGATCATCCTAACGTATCAGTCAAGGGACATCTGGGCGAGGTAGAATGATGATACCCACTTTGATGATGATAGCAGGCGGTATAGTAGGTCTGTTCGGGCTGTTGTGGACGCTGTATATAGCCATTACTCCTATACTGGTCAAGATGCGCTCCATCAATGGTGAAGGCGAGCTGGTAGAGACCGCGCGTATCAGACGCATACGCATAAGAGACAGAAAATACCTGATAAAGATATCTCTGTCTATGCTG
>JAFYEQ010000287.1 GCA_017544185.1 Oscillospiraceae bacterium | reverse complement strand
CTATGGTATCGAAGGCCACATCGACCATCTGATCGTCGCCAATGGGCTTCACGGTCAGTATCGTGCCTCCCCCGAACTTGGGATGGACCACCCTCTCGCCTACCGTGAAGTCGGCGACTATGTATGTGTCCTCTCCTGCGGCGGGCCTCTTCCGCATGCCCTGTATGGTATGCATACCGGGCATATGCCCGTCTCCCGCGGAGGACGCGGGACGGGGATCCTTGAAGGGAGGAGGCAGCTCCTCCAGCAGGTCGGGGCCTATCTCCCGTATGAACCGCGTGCGCGGGTCGTAGTGGGTCATACCCATGAGCAGACGTGTACGCGCATGGGTGATGAAGAGCTTGTCCTTGGCGCGGGTGATAGCCACGTATGCCAGTCTCCGCTCCTCCTCCAGCTGCAGCGTATCGGCTCTTGCACGCTGGGAGGGGAATATGTTCTCCTCCGCCCCCACGAGGAACACCACGGGGAACTCCAGTCCCTTGGCGGAGTGTATGGTCATCATGTTCACCGAGGGCTGATCGTCGTCTGCGTCATCCGCGCTCGAGTACAGCGCCGCTTCCTCCAAAAATCCCGCAAGGGTCGGCTCTGAGCCTGTGTCCTCGCAGTGGTCGGTATATAGCTGTATATTCGACTTGAGCTCCGCTATGTTCTCGAAGCGGGTGATGCCCTCATCGCCCTCTTCCTTTAGCATCTCCCCGTAGCCCGTCACCGCCATGATGCGGTCGATCAGCTCGTCGGGGCGCATCTCCTCCGCGTCCTCGCGCAGCGCCTCGAACATGGCAGCCGTCTTCTTGAGGAGCGACGCCTTGCGCACCAGCGGCGCGTAGCCGTCCGCATCCGCCATTATACGGATGGGGTCGTCGCCTACCACGTAGGATATCTCCTCGATGCTGGCGGCGGTGGTCTCGCCTATGCCCCGCTTGGGAAGGTTGACGATGCGCTTGAAGCGCACCATATCATGGGGATCTGCCAATACCGACATATACGCCAGTATATCCTTTATCTCGCGCCTGTCGTAGAAGCGCAGGCCGCCTATGATGCGGTAGGGGATCTTGCTCACGCGGAAGGCGTGCTCGATGGAGTTGGACTGGGCGTTCATTCGGTAGAGCACTGCAAAGTCGCTGTAGTCCCGTCCCTTGCTGACCATATCCTCTATGGTGTCCGTCACGTACTTCGCCTCGGCACGCTCGTCATCGGCGCAGTACACCGTGATCAGCTCGCCGCCGTCCCGCTCCGTCCAGAGGGCCTTGGGCCTGCGGCCGCTGTTGTTGCCTATGACGGCGTTGGCGGCGTCGAGTATGTTCTGGGTGGAGCGGTAGTTCTGCTCCAGCTTGATCGTCACGCAGTCGGAGAACTGGTCCTCGAAAGAGAGTATGTTCCTTATGGTAGCGCCGCGGAAGGAGTATATGGACTGGTCGTCGTCGCCTACCACGCACAGGTTCCCGTACTTCTCCGCCAGCAGCGATACCAGTACGTACTGGGCGTGGTTGGTGTCCTGATACTCATCCACCATGATGTATCTGTATAAGTTCTGATAGTGGTCCAGCACCTCGGGATGCTCCGAGAACAGCTTCACCGTCAGCATGATGATGTCGTCGAAGTCCAGCGCGTCCGAGGCTTTGAGCCTTTCCTGATAGAGCTTGTATATCTGCGCCACCGTCATGGTGAAGTAGTCGCTGCCCGCCTTGGCTGCGTAGCTGTCCGCGTCGATCAGGTCGTTCTTCGCGTCGGATATATGTGCCATGACGATGCGCTCCGGGAACCGCTTGGGCTCCAGATCCAGAGTCTTCACACAGTCCTTTATGAGCCTCTTGGTATCGTCGGTGTCGTATATGGTGAAGCCCTGGGTGTACCCCAAAGCTGTGATCTCACGGCGCAGTATCCGTACACATGCGGAGTGGAAGGTGGATGCCCGTACCAGCTCCCCATCTGCTCCCAGCATGGACGACAGACGGCTCTTCAGCTCCCCTGCTGCCTTGTTGGTAAAGGTGATGGCGAGTATGCTCCAGGGCTTCACGGGATCGACCGCGACTATATCCCGCAGGATATCCACCTCGAAGGGATCGTGGTCGCCGTCGTAGCACTCCAGAAAGCCCCTCTCCTCCTCGGTGAGCATATCGTCAGGCTTGTTCCAGCCCTTGCCAAAGAGTATCATATTAGCTATGCGGTCCACCAGCACCGTGGTCTTGCCCGAGCCTGCCCCCGCCAGCACCAGCACGGGGCCCTCTATGGCGAACACAGCTTCCCGCTGTCTGTCGTTCATCCGTGAGAAGTACTTATCCAATGCGGTCTGCACAAGGGTGAGCCCCTTGGCGCGTCGTTCGTGCTCCTCCTTCAGGCGTACCTTACGCGCCTGACGCTCTTCGGTGCGGGCCCTCTCAGCCTCTTTCCGCTTTCTCGCATCGGCCTCGGTCCGGGCCCTGACGCTATCCTCGTACAGGCGCTGCTTCTTCTGACGCTCTGCTTCCCTGCGCTCGGTGCGCTGACGCTCCAGCTCCTCTTCGGCAGCCCTGCGCTCTGCTTCTGCCAGCTCGGCTGCAGCGCGTCTTTCCGCCTCGATCAGCTCCCTCTCGCCAAGTATCTCCCGATACCTGCCGACTACATTGCCGTCGGGATCCAGGTCCAGATCGTCTATCTTCAGTGAGACAGGCGCGACGGAGCCGTCGTATATCACGAAGCGTCGGGTCTCGCTGTCATAGGTGACGGCGGGACGGCCCAGTCCGAACATATACTTTCTTAGGCCGTCTATGTTCCTGCTGCGGCTGCCCTCGCCCGAGGACGCATCCGACCTGAGGAGCACCGTGCTCCCCATGCCTTTTTCGCGGTACAGCTCACGGAGCTTTGTATACTTTTCCGCCGTATCCTTCCTCGTATCGCTGTTTCGGAACACGTTCGTCAGGTCGATGGCCAGTTTCCTGCCGTCGGGCCATACCACGATCAGATCTGTCCAGTGATCCTCGGTCATACGTTCCTCGACGATGACCTCCCGTCCCAGGGACTTGAAGCGGTCAGCAAGGGACCACTTTAAGTCCTCCAGATCCTGCCTGCGGTCAAGGTACTGCTTGTATACACAGCCCTTGCCCTGCCCCTTCTGATGCCTGAAGTAGGGACGGTTCTTCGTGCCGTAGGTGAAGTCCACCGGATCATGGCAGCCGGGGCATATGAGCCTGTCGTCCCTGGCCGCCCTGCGCAGTCTTTCTTCTTCGTCCGACCTGCGACGAACGGACAGGGCATCCACCCTGTCCCCGTCAAGAAGTGCTCTGAGCATCGCTTACCTCTTTCCTACAGTGCCGTTGGCCACGAGCCAGCCGAATATGCCGCCGCAGGCTCCGCCGATCAGGTGAGCCAGCTGGGATACGTTGTCCGGGCTGAACAAGCCGTCGTATATCTCCGTCCCCAGATACAGCACCGTCACCAGTATCAGCGTCAGGGGTATCTCCGACTTCCCCGCATTGGCGAAGGATGACAGGAGTATCATCATGAACACCACGCCCGATGCGCCCAGCAGAGCGGAATGGGGGAAGAATATAAAGAACACCAGTCCCGTCACGAAGGCGGTGATGGCTATCATAGCTATCATCAGACGGCTGCCGTACTTCTCCTCCAGCATGGGGCCTACCAGGAGTATGATCATAAAGTTGTTCATATAATGTGACAGATCTGCATGACCCATCACATGGAAGAAGAATCTGGGATAGGTCAGCACGTCCCTCATAGGCGAGCGGTACACCGAGAAGAGCAGTGCGTTGGACTTGCCGCCCGTCGCCCAGCTCAGCAGCAGCGCCCCGAGGGATATCAGAGCGAAGGTGATGATCACGGGGGAATTGTACTTTATCCTCGGCAGTTTATCGGGTAGTTTCATAGCTTGCTCCTTATATGACGACACGTCAGGGATACTTATAAAAAAATACCGTTTCTACCCGTGAGAGCAAAAACGGTATCATATAGAGATCTTCGTTACTGAGCGGCGTAAACGCTGACCTTCTTGCGGTCACGTCCGAGACGCTCGAACCTTACAACACCGTCAACAGTTGCAAACAGTGTATCATCAGAGCCCTTGCCTACGCCCGTGCCGGGATGGATGTGTGTGCCCCTCTGACGAACGATTATGTTGCCTGCCTGAACGAACTGACCGTCAGCACGCTTAGCGCCGAGACGCTTGGATTCGGAGTCTCTGCCGTTCTTGGTAGAGCCCATACCTTTTTTATGTGCAAAAAACTGCATTGAGATGCGGATCATGTCTATAACCTCCCTTTTGGGTCAATTGTGCGGTACAGCCGTTACTTCGACCGTACCCGGATGATCTTCCGAGATCAGATCAAGATGTGCCCTGAGCGATGCCAGCAGCTTTACCGAGGGATGCTCCGCTTTGATATACGACGGAAGGAACAGCTCTATCCGCGCTTCATCGGGAAGCACGACTACCTCTGCATCCACACCGAAGAAATCGGTAACGGTATTGCAGGTGAGCTCTACTGCGGAGGAGACCGCGGCACATACCACGTCCTTGCCTCTGTCCGCCCAGCCTGCGTGACCGCTTATCGTAAAGCCATAGGGCAGCTCGGTCGACTTGAACAGTACGAACTGTGCTATTATCATGCCTTTATGGCGTCGATCCTGACCTTAGTATAGGGCTGTCTGTGGCCCTG
>JAFYEQ010000030.1 GCA_017544185.1 Oscillospiraceae bacterium | reverse complement strand
TCTTTCTTATGACGATCATATCAAGTTAGCGTCGATGAAGTCTATGAGGGGCTTTTTCCTTATCAGCCCTTTGTTGTCCTTATACCATTCGTATGACATGCAGAGCCCCTCGTAAAGCGGGATAGTATCACCCATTAGAGCATCCTGCCGTGCAACATCGAGGATATACTCATAATCATAGAACGGGAAGTAGCTCCTTTGGGGCACGCTGCCGTCCACATATCGGATATCGGGCTCTTTCCCCACTGCCTTGTAGCAGAGCTTTGCCCATGTGACTATATCCACAGTGTCATGGTATCCTACGTTGTATATACGCTCCGTCGGACGCTGTGCGATAAGTATATCCATGAAGCGGCACATATCGTCTATATGACAAAACTGCAGCGGCATGCTGCCGTCCTTGGGCACGAAGAAGGGACGATCCGCCTCCGCACATTCAAATACGAATGCTTCACGGTAAAGCTCGTTCATGGGCCCATACAGATACGGGGGCCTTATGATATAGTGATCGGGGATATTATCCGAGATATACTTCTCTGCAGCGATCTTTTTGATGCCGTAGTCGCCCCAGATCTTATTGGGGCCTATAGTCATATCCTCACAGAATGGCTGCGACAGTGTCTCGGGATATACAGCGCTTGAGCTGATGAAGATATATACGCCGTATCCTCCCAGTGCACTATGGAGGTCTATCACATCGTTCTCGTCGTATGATGTGATGTCAAGTACTGCATCGAAGTGAAATCCCTTAAGGGTATCGTCAAGAGCATGACGGTCGCAGCATATATGATGTACGCCTTCTGCCTGAGACCTGCTGCCTCTGTTCAGGACGTATACCTCATGTCCGCGTTTACTGAAATACTCTGCCGCATATCTGCTGGCGAATACCGTACCGCCTGTGATCAGGATATCCATACCATCACCTCTGTATGTATCACAATATCAGGGCAGATATACTGCCCTGATACGGTCATGCGGTCTCGATGGATGCATCTGCCTGGAGCCCCAGTCTTTCTACTGCCATCTCACGCATCTTATACTTTTGTATCTTGCCCGCGTCGTTCATGGGGAAACTATCCACGAACTCTATATACTTGGGCACCTTGTGCTTTGCCATATGGTCGAGGACGTACTTCGTCATCTCTTCTACGGTCATCTCTTCGCCGTCCTTGAGTATGATGCACGCCATTATCTCCTCACCCATAGCCTTGTCGGGAACGCCGATGACCTGTACATCGGACACCTTTGGATGAGTGTATATGAACTCCTCGATCTCCTTGGGGTATATGTTCTCACCGCCGCGGATGATCATATCCTTAAGTCTGCCGGTGATCTTATAGTTCCCGTCAGCAGTGCGGCAGGCAAGGTCGCCTGTATGGAGCCATCCGTCCTTATCTATGGCAGACGCGGTAGCCTTGGGCATCTTGTAGTAGCCCTTCATGATATTGTAACCGCGTGCTACGAACTCGCCTACCACCTCATCGGGACAGTCCTCGCCGGTCTCGGGATCTACGATCTTGCACTCTACTCCGAAGAACGGGGATCCGACCGTGTTAACCCTGACTTCGAGCGAATCGGTAGTCTTGCTCATCGTGCATCCGGGAGATGCCTCGGTCTGACCGTACACGATGACTATCTCCTTCATATTCATCTTGTCGACCACATCACGCATCACAGCTATGGGACAAGGTGAGCCGGCCATTATGCCGGTACGCATATGTGAGAAATCAGTCTTGGGGAAGTCCTCGTGAGACAGCATTGCTATGAACATAGTAGGCACGCCATGGAACGCCGTTATACGCTCATTGTTGATACAAGCCAGCGATGACTTGGGAGAGAAGTAGGGTATGGGGAGTATAGTACCGCCGTGGGTCATGGTAGCGGTCATTGCCAGCACCATGCCGAAGCAGTGGAACATAGGCACCTGTATCATCATGCGGTCGGCGGTGGAGAGATCCATGCCGTCGCCGATGGACTTGCCGTCGTTGACGATATTGTAGTGTGTCAGCATTACGCCCTTGGGGAAGCCGGTGGTACCCGAGGTGTACT
>JAFYEQ010000286.1 GCA_017544185.1 Oscillospiraceae bacterium | reverse complement strand
CCCATAATTTTACCTCCAAAGTAGTACTGCTTTCATTATACACTACTTTGGAGGTTTACACAAGATTTGGGATAGACTCCATTATAAATCAAACAGAAGAAACACGATTTTATACACTCTCCATCACACCACGAAAATACGGTCTAGAATTACATGGGAGCATGCCTTCTAATGAAGATTTCATGTATGTTTTTGATATCGATGACATCCATAATGAACCACTCAAGAACGCTCTTTTAAGTGAAGATACACTAGGGCTAGATATTTCTTCTGAAGATGGCACTGAATTCTATGCTTGCGATGTGGACTGTCAAGGTCTTAAAGAGCTATACACAAATATAGAACAGTGATATTGGTGATACTTTCGTTTCGGCGTTTCATACGACCAAACACAGTGTCATAACTAACAACTACAATGTAAGTAAGCATACCTTACCCGCGCCCCTCTCGGAGCGCGGGTCATCCTAACCTCTCACATACCCTCTCACTCTTTCAATGCTCCTGTTCATCGAGTCCACGTCTATCCGTCCCGTACGGTCAAATGACGTAGACTCGATGGTCATATCCCCATGATAGCCCATACCACGGACGAACTCGAAGAACTCGTCGAACCGTATCTGCCCGTCGCCGATGTGGAGCGTCTTCAGACTTCCCCAATCCTTTACGCCACCCTTGTAGTCGTTGATATGCAGGTGCGCTACTCGTTCCCATATACACCTGTTCCCGACGACATATATCTTCGGGAGCTGCCCGTGAAACTCAGCCATCTTGGTGTCGAAGGTGAAGCGGATGTCGGGATAGACGGCGGCCAGCTCCCTCAGATGCGTCATGGGATCGGCGCAGTTGCAGACCACGTTCTCCACTGTTAGCATCAGCCCATAGCTGTCGGCGATATCTCGAAGAGACGCATACACCTCGATATTGTGCGGCATATCCCTGTCCGAGGAGACGCCGCTCCACAGATGGAGCACCAGCTTCTCCGCATGGATCGCCGACGCGATCTCACAGTTACGGCGGAACAGATCCAATGCCGCCTCGGTATCCCCCGGCTCGTTTCGGCTTATACGCTCCCCTACGTCCTTCTCCACATGGAAAGCAGGAAAGGGCTTCCCGATGGCGTTGATCGTTCGGGCCACGTCTTCGGGACATTCGTACCAGTCATCATACATCAAGAGCTCGAAGCCGTCGCAGTCCAGCTTGTCTGCGATACCCGTCAACAAGCGGTGATCTCTCCCATTAGCCCTTCCTATGAACGCTCCCGTAGAGCAAAGGATCCTGTCCATATCTGCCTCCGTTAAACATGTCCCCCGAAAGCACGCCACGCTGTGACGCGCCTTCGGGGGGCTTTTTGTCTTATATTATGCTGAGCAGCACGCCTGCTGCAACTGCAGAGCCGATAACGCCTGCAACGTTGGGTCCCATAGCGTGCATGAGAAGGAAGTTCGTAGGATCCTCCTCAGCGCCCACCCTCTGGGACTGGCGGGCTGCCATAGGCACTGCCGACACGCCTGCGGATCCTATCAGCGGGTTAACCTTGCCGCCCGTAGCCTTGCACATGATCTTACCGAAGATAACGCCAGCAGCCGTTCCTATACCGAACGCGAACACGCCCAGGAGTATGACCTTCAGGAACGCGAAGGAGATGATCTTGTCGGCAACAGTGGTAGCGCCAACGGAGATGCCAAGGAATATGGTGATGATGTTCATCAGCTCGTTCTGAGCGGTCTTGGTAAGTCTGTCCACGCAGCCGCTCTCACGGAAGAGGTTGCCCAGCATCAGCATGCCCACGAGGGGAGCCGCGGAGGGAACGAGCAGCGCGATGATGACCGTAACAGCGATAGGGAAGATGATCTTCTCTGTGCGGGAGACGGTGCGGAGCTGCTCCATGCGGATCAGACGCTCCTTCTTAGTGGTCAGAGTTCTCATGATAGGCGGCTGTATCAGCGGTACCAGTGCCATGTACGTATACGCCGCGAGCGCGATGGTACCGACCTCCACGTCGTATTTACCACCCGACAGCAGTCGAGACGACACGAATATGGATGTAGGTCCGTCCGCGCCGCCGATGATGGCGATCGAACCCGCTTCTTCGGGGCAAAAGCCCAGAGCAGCCGCACCGAGGAAGGTAACGAATATACCGGCCTGTGCAGCAGCGCCTAACAGGAACGACTTCGGGTTCGCGATCAGCGGAGCAAAGTCGGTCATACAGCCGATGCCGAGGAATATGAGCGCGGGGTATATCTGCAACTTTACGCCGATATAGAGCAGATCCAGAAGACCGCCTTCGTGCAGGACCTTCGCGAAGTCTATCTGCTGACCGCCGTCTATGTTCCACAGCTCGGGGTGATACATCCCGGTGGCGGGGAGATTGGTCAGGAGCATACCGAAGGCTATCGGGAGCAGCAGCAGTGGCTCAAAGCCCTTCTTTATCGCAAGGAACATGAACAGGAACGAGATCAGTATCATGCAGAAGTTCGCCCACGTCATCTGCGCGAGGCCGGAGGACTGCACCAGTGATTCGATAGTATCAATGAATATCTGTAACATGCTGCACCTCCTACTGAACGCTCTCGCGGGCAGCGGCAGTTGCCCATGCATTTGTATGTCCGCCCTGTCTCTTGGGTCTGATCGACCTGATGCGGAGCCCCTCGCCTGTCTCAGCGGATATAGCTGCGACAGCGGCGGCGATGACTGCTATTATCTCATCATCGTCCTGCTCGGGGATGGTACGCTCTGCAGGCGCAGACGGTGCAGGCTGCGGAACTATGGGTATAGACGGCTCCGGAACGAGCTCCTTGCCGCCGTTCTTCTTTGCCCGCCGTTCGTCACGCCATGCCTCATACCATGCGGATATGGCGGGCACCAGCTTCTTGAACACCTGACCCATGATGGATACTGCGATGATCAGCAGGATAAGTCCGACAAAAACTATGACGAGGCCCGATATCACAACGGCTCCCGCATAGTCCCAACTCATTTGCATATTAACATCCTTCCCTACAAAAGAAAAACTTGCACACCATACAATTATAACATATATCCTCGCCAGTTGCAATAGTTTATTGTAAATTTGCAAAAAAAATATTTTTTTTGCCAAAACCCCTTGACAACCGTTCCTTTGTATGCTATAATAGTCAAGTCGTTTATGACAGCTATACCGATGGAGAAGTCGCCTAGCCCGGTTTATGGCGCACGACTGGAACTCGTGTATGCGTTAATAGCGCATCGAGGGTTCGAATCCCTCCTTCTCCGCCAATGACAGCTCCCGCATGAGATTATGCGGGAGCTGTGTTTTTGTAGGGCAAGCATTTTCACGCAAGCTGGCCTATATATTCCAATGTGTTTTTGACAGTATGCTCCGAATCCCCCGTCAACAGCCCGTCATCAGTCAATAGAGGTGTATCTAGTACTGTTTTCATAGTAACAGCGGTAGCAGCGCACGATGCTATGACCTTCTTCGATCCGGGCATATACTGTCTATAGTCATCGCCCTCGTTTTTCAGTATATCTTCCATACGGTAAATGAGCGGCATAAAATATGTATCGAGCCTTGCAAGCAATGTATAAAACATATACGTACGTCTTCTTATTGCCTCACATTGCAGTGAACCCGCATCGAGCTGTTCGCATATCTGCATAGCCTCAGCATTGTTTATCTTAGCTTTTTCAAGATTCTTATGAGCAGCTACCCCTGCGATGAGCCCTGCCGCCATCAATGCAGGTCCCGCAACAAGTCCGCCAAGGACAACAGTGCCTCCGGCCATACCCAATCCGCCGGCCGCAAGAGAACCGCCGCCGAAAAATGCCAATGTAGCATTTGTAGCCGCAACACCACTGAGCGATGCGATAGCAGTACCGGTAGAGGCCACAGCAAGAGCCTGCGCTGCTCCGTAGGCACCGAACGCAACAAGAGCACCACCACCTATGCCAGCTACT
>JAFYEQ010000285.1 GCA_017544185.1 Oscillospiraceae bacterium | reverse complement strand
CGATGGAGCCTACGATCACCCTCTCGGGGGGTATCCCCATGGAATACGCCAGAGATGCGTTCTTGCGAAGATGCTTGTACTCGCCGTGTACGGGTATGAAGAACCTGGGGCGGGTCAGAGCCATGATGAGCTTGATCTCCTCCTGGCAGGCATGTCCGGATACATGTACGTCGTACATGCTCTCGTATATGACCTCCGCGCCCTGCCTGAGCAGCTCGTTTACCACGCGGGTGACGTACTTCTCATTGCCGGGTATGGGAGTAGCGCTTATGATGATGTAGTCCTTGGGAGTGATCGATACGCTGCGGTGTTCTCCCATGGCCATACGTGTGAGCGCGGACATGGTCTCTCCCTGGCTGCCCGTAGTGATGAGGCATACCTTCTCGGGTGGGAACCTGTTCATCATATCCACGTCTATGAACAGATCCTCGGGAGCATCCAGATATCCAAGCTCTGCTGCGGCGGATATGGTGTTCTGCATGGATCTGCCGAATATAGCTACCTTTCTGCCCGTGGCGATAGCATTGTTTATGATCTGCTGCACACGATGCACGTTGGATGCGAAGGTAGCCACGATTATACGCTTCCCGTCGGCGCGGGCGAAGAGCCTCTCGAAGGACTCACCCACCTTGCGCTCTGAAGCGGTATGTCCGGGACGCTCTGCGTTGGTGGAGTCGGACATGAGGGCGAGCACGCCCTTTGAGCCCAACTCACCGAACCTTGCAAGGTCTATCACTCCGCCGTCTATGGGCGTAAAGTCCACCTTGAAGTCGCCTGTGTGTATGATAGTTCCCGCAGGTGTATGTATAGCCAGTCCCACGGAATCGGGGATGGAGTGGTTGACACGTATGAATTCCACCGTCATGCAGCCCATCTTGACCGTTTCCTTGGGCTGTACAGTGATGAGCTTTACAGAGCTGTCCATACCGTGCTCGGCCAGCTTGCCGTTGATGAGAGCGTTTGTGAGACGTGTGGCATACACGGGCATATTGATCTTCTGCAGGAGGTATACCAGTCCGCCGATATGATCCTCATGGCCGTGGGTGATGATGATGCCCCTTACCTTGGCGCGTTCCTTCTCGATGTACGCGAAGTCCGGTATCACCAGATCCACGCCGGGCATATCATTGTCGGGGAAGGCAAGTCCGCAGTCCACGATGAATATATCATTGCCGCACTCGAATGCGGTCATGTTCTTGCCGATCTCGTTGAGGCCGCCCAAGGGTATGATCTTGACGGGGGTGCGCTTTACGGCCTTATGGTTGGAGAGTGCGGAGATCACGGGCTCTGCCGCCTTCTTTTCCGTCTTCTTCCTGTTCTTGTCGGTCTTGGGCGTCTTCTCCGTCTTCTGGACCTTTTCGGCCTTGGATGCCTTCTCGGCCTTTGCCTTGGCAGGCTTGGAGGACTTATCGGAAGACCTCTTCTTATGCTTGCTCTCGGGCTGCTCAACGGCCCTTGTGCCGTATATCTTCTCGATAGCGTCCAGCTCGAAAGAGGTCTTCTCATAGACCGTATTGCCCGGCAGTCTCAGCTCCTCGGGTATCTCGCGGGAGCGCTTCTTTGACGGGGCAGACCTGGTCTTCATCTGCTTTTCGAAGGCAGCCGCAGATACGCCCTTGGGAGGGAGCTGAGGCTTCTTCGCCTTAGTCTTGCGGGGATCCTGATCTTTATTTGACATCTGTAGTGTTTTGCTCCTTTCCGTAAGAGCCGCCGCTAAAGAGACGCTGTGCTGGTCAAGAGATGTGACTGATGTCACAAAGGAAGTACTGCACGGTCCTGTCTATCGGAGACGCCTACGCTTTGATAGTAATCGATCCTTTCTATAATACCATACTTTTGTCGATTTGTCAAGTCGGTAATTTGGGGCGATATGATGCGGGACAGCAAAAGCCCTCATAAAAACAGGGTGCCCCTCTCTTGCGAGCGGAGCGTCCTCTTATTATCAACGCTGATGCGCCATTATGATGCGGTACAGGTCGTCGGCGGTGTCGGCAAGATGCTCTGCGCCTGCGGCTGTCAGCTCATCACGGCCGCGAAAGCCCCATGTACAGCCTATGGTATGTATCCCCGCGTTCTGCCCTGTCTGTATGTCAACGGAGGAATCACCCACCATCACGGCATCATCGGGTTGCACTCCACATCTTTCCATGATGGCGAGAACAAGGTCGGGAGCGGGCTTCTTTGGCATATCATCGGTCTTGCCGCAGACCTCGGTGAATGTATCGCCGAACATCTCATGTACGATCCTACGGGCAAACTCATGGGGCTTGTTGGAGACCACGGCGGTATATACACCGCCGGACGACAGCTTTGCTATGAGCTCGGTCATACCGGGGTAGGGGCGGGTGTTCTCAGCATACCTGCGGGAATATACCTCTGCGAACATATCGCAGAAGCGCTTTATATCCGCATCCGACTGTCTGTCAGCGGGCAGCACGTCCTCAGCCAGACGTATAAGTCCGTTGCCCACGAACTGCCTGTAGCTCTCTACGGGATATACCGGGCAGCCCATAGCGGTGAGCACCTCATTGTAGGATGCCGCCAGGTCTTCAAGGGAATCCACCAGTGTACCGTCAAGGTCGAATATAGCCAGTCTATACATCATATCACAGCTTCCATCATATTCATATATCTATTTCATATATCTATCTTATATCTTACCACATACCGCATATGAATGGGTGACTTTTCTGTAAACTCACAGAAAAAGTTTTGTCCCATCATCACACATATCAGTCGGTCATGCGGCCGTTGGCCCGTCTGTACCGCATAGCTGCGTCATATACGGAACATACGGGTCCATTTCGTCATACAAAAAATAGATCACAATAAATCGATAAAACTATATTGACAAAATTACTGTCATGTGTTATAATATTTTTATGTATTTTGCTTAAGACGCATCACACCTCTCCGAACGTACAGAGCGGAGGAGATCATGGTGTGGGCCCGGAGGATATCATGAGTTATAAGAACGATTTTATCAGATTCATGGCGGAGTGCGGCGTGCTCAAGTTCGGCGATTTCACGCTGAAGAGCGGCAGAAAGGCTCCCTATTTCATCAATGCGGGAGAATACAGGAGAGGCTCCCATCTGCAGAGGCTCGGTGAGTTCTATGCAGACTGCATCATGGCCAATAGGCTGAAGGCCGACAAGCTGTGCGGTCCTGCGTACAAGGGCAT
>JAFYEQ010000284.1 GCA_017544185.1 Oscillospiraceae bacterium | reverse complement strand
CAATAGATAACAGATAGGAGAGTCAAGAGTGGAGAAGACGGAACGTTCAAATGTTACATTCCCATCTATATGTACATATTCTCTTCGCAGGGGCTCTACCCTTGCGGGTAGCTGCGTGTCCGCCCACCGGATCGCACAAATACACTGCACCCGGTCGTAGGGGCCGACCTACGTGTCGGCCCACGGGACCGCACTCGATCCCTCGGCATTGATCTCAAAGGTCAGGGCAAGCCCTGACCCTACAGAGGTAAATCATCTCAACTCTCAACTCTTATATCTACTATAGGCTCTTATCCTCCGCTGATCTTGAGACCGCGGGCGATCATTTCCTTTGCCTCTGCGCGGTGACCCTTCTCGCTGAGTATCTCTATCGCCTTGCGGATATTCACCGGACGCTTATCAAGGTTATGAGCGTCGGTACCCAGAAGATGCACATCCCCGTCTGCCACCCACTTCAGGAGCTGACGGCGGCGGAAGAAGCCGTCCTCTATGATCGAGGAGGTATTTATCTGCTTGAGGCAGGGCAGCTCCATGATCTGCTCATGGGACTTCTTGTCAAGACTGTCGCGGAAACGCTCCACATGAGCCAGCACTACACGGTAGGTGTTGCGCTCTATGATAGCACGCACATCGCCGTACCACGAGCCCATCTTCGTGAAGGGCAGCTCCAGCAGCAGCGTGTTGGTCCCCTCTATACACAGGGGCGACAGATCCTCGAAGCGCAGCTCCGTGGTCATAGCCACCTCTGCGCCCAGCTTCAGCTCGGGAAACGCCCCGCCATCCTTCTCCATGGCACGGAGCAGCCTTTCATACGATGCCTGTCTGCGTTTGAGGAACGACCGCTGATCCTCCCTGTGGCGGTAGAAATGGGGGGTCAGCACCACTCGGCCCACTCCCTGCGCCCTCTCGCGGCGCAGCATCTCCAGCGACATCTCGCTCGACTCGCTGCCGTCGTCTATCCCGGGGAGTATATGGCAGTGAAGATCTACGTTCATATAACGCTCCTTCTAAAAACGGCGGGCGAGCACAGCTCACCCGCCGATGTATCGTCATGTAGTTTCTGCAGGCTTCTCTCCGAGCACATCGCTCACCACGGGCTCGCCGTTCTCATAGCCGTACCCGTAGCCGTAGCCATAGCCCGACTTGCCATACTTGCCGTACTTGCTGTACTTGCCGTACTTACCGTACTTGCCGTATTTACCGTACTTGCCGTACGCACCGGGAGCACGCTCTACCTGTGTTATGATAACGCCGAGTATGTTCGCGTTGCTCTGCTTGATAGCGCCCAGAGCATATGCGATCTCGTCGGTCTTGGTGGAGTGGTACTTGGCAACTACCACGTAGCCGCCGATATAGGGAGCCAGACCTACCGCATCTGTTACCACGTTGATAGGCGGCGTATCTATGACGATATAGTCATATCTCTGCTCCAGACCGCTCAGCAATGCCTTCATCACGCTGGAGGTCATGAGCTCTGAGGGGTTGGGAGGGATAGCGCCGGAGGTAAGCACGTCCAGACGCTTGGTGATGTTCCTGTGTACCACGCCCTCGAAGGTCTTCATGCGGCCCAGCACCTCGGACAGACCATGCTCATTGGTCAGGCCGAAACGCCTGTGCTGTACGGGCTTTCTCATATCGGCGTCTATCAGGAGCACCTTTGCCTCTGTCATAGCCAGTGTGATCGCGATGTTCGCAGCGGTCACGGACTTACCCTCGGAGGCGCTGCCCGATGTTACTGCCAGGATCTTCTTCTCACTGACAGCCAGCGAGAACATTATGCTCGAACGTATAGCCCTGTAGGACTCGGACACGGCGAAGGGCATCTTGCCCGACAGCAGCGTACTTTCTTCGTCCATAAGGGTGGAACGCTTCTTGGTCTTCTTCTTGCCCTGAGCGCCGTATATCTCAGGCACATCGCCAAGGAAGGGCACGTTGAACGACTTCAGGTCCTCCTCTGTCTCCACGGAGTGGTCCAGCAGGAATATGACTACGTATATACCGCACACCAGCACGAAGCCTGCCAGAGCTGCGATCATGCCGTTCTTCATGGGATTGGGCTCGGAGGGGCGTGTGGGTATCTCGGCGGAGCTTATGGCCTCAACAGAGCCTGCGCCCACCATACGTATCAGATAGTCGGGAGCGATGGTATTGTAGGTGTCGCATATAGCGGCGGATACCAGCGGGTCGGTGGTCTTTGCGGATATGACGAGTATCTCGGTATTGCCGTCGGATGCCATGGATATGCAGGACTGGAGCTTGCCTACGGGCACCTTGCCGTCCACCAGAGTGAAGGCTCTCCTCATCTGGTCCTCATTGAGACGGTTGGGAAGGGCATCTGCCACCTCCTTGATGACCGCACGGTTCTTGAGTATGGCGATATACGTGGATACCAGCGATCTTGACACGCTCAGGTCGGCAGTGGAGATCTTCTCGGATTGCTCGTCGCTGTTGCGCACGTAGAGATACGTCTTAGCGGTATACTGTTGGGGGATGAACACCTTCGTGCCCACAAAGCCTATGGCCGCGCAGAGCGCCGTGACTATCACGATGAGCGGCAGATGGCTCATGAGCATCATGAATAGTTCCAGAAGGTCTATCTCCGTTTCTGTATTGTTGTTTGGCATCTGATCGTTCATATCCTCGCTCCTTAAGGCAACAGAGCCGTGATCGGCGTATTTGTCTATCAGGTCTATACTGTCTTTCCCGATGTATAGCCCGGCACGATTTTATTTTACATTTCATTATACCATACAAAAAGCCGCTTTGTCAATGAAATAGGGGAAATTGCCTTCCGTCATATCTTCCAAAATTACGTCCTCACAGCGCAGTTCTTTTATAAGCATGATATAGGGCTCGGGCGCTGTAGGGGCACATTCTCCCCTGAGGGGAGCTGCGTGTGCGTCCACGGAAACGTTCAAATGAAACGTTCCCATTTCTATCCTCTACCCTCTATCAGCTCAAATATTAAATTTATGTTAACGTAAGATTTGCCCTTGACAATTCGGCCAAATGATATTATAATAGATATGTTACAGTTACATCTATATGATGTACAGATATCATCGCTTTCCCGCTGTCGTGCGGCAGGCACCGTACGGAGCGGTTTGTACAATACATACATCTGTTGAGTTTTCCGTCCGTAAGGGCGTTGATGATATGGATATATCCGCCGGGCATACGTCCGAGACTGCGGTCTGGGCGACGTGTGTGTGACGGATGCTGTATGTTGCCCTCCCGGGCGTTTATGTTCACGTATGACTATGTATACCTGAGCAACGGATAAAAACTTGATATGTTGTTGTGCTGTACCTCCGGCGATAAACTATTATAGGAGGTATCGTCAATGGAATGGGTGTTCGGTATCCTGGGTGCCGTCATCGGAGGTGTCATCGCGGGCTTCATATGCTTCAAGGCAGGCATAAACTACCGCAAGACACAGGCCGAGAACGCCATCGGCTCTGCTGAGAAGGAAGCGGAGCGGTTGATCGAGGCGGCTAAGGAAGAGGCCGAGAGCAAGAAGAAGATAGCTCTCGTAGAGGCCAAGGACGAGATCCATAAGGACCGCACGGAGCTGGAGAAGGAGATCAAGGACAGACGTTCCGAGCTCTCCCGTCAGGAAAGGCGCATCCAGCAGAAGGAAGAGTCCCTGGACAAGAAGACCGACCAATTCGAACGCAAAGAAGAACAGCTGCAGAAAAAGCTCAAGGCAGCAGACGAAAAGCTCGAGGAAGCCGAGAAGATCAAGAAGTCCGAGATGGACGTACTTGAGAAGATCTCACAGCTCACCACAGAGCAGGCAAAGGATCAGCTCCTCTCCATGCTCGATGCAGAGCTCACCCATGAGAAGGCTCTCCGCATCCAGCAGTACGAGCAGCAGGTGAAGGACACCTGCGAGGAGAAGGCAAGGGCACTGATATCCCTGGCCGTATCGAAATGCGCCGCCGATCAGGTGGCAGAGACCGCAGTGTCCGTAGTTCCCCTCCCCTCCGATGAGATGAAGGGACGCATAATCGGACGCGAAGGCCGTAATATACGCACACTGGAGACCCTCACAGGCGTTGAGCTCATCATAGACGATACGCCCGAGGCCATCACCCTCTCCTGCTTCGACCCCGCACGCCGCGAGGTAGCAAGGATCGCTCTGGAGAAGCTCATCGCTGACGGACGCATACATCCCGCCCGCATCGAAGAGATGGTGGACAAGGCTAAGCGTGAGGTAGAGCACAGGATAAAGCAGGAGGGCGAGAGAGCCATCCTGGAGACCAATGTACACGGCATGAACCACGAGCTGGTACGTCTCATAGGCAGGCTCCACTACCGTACATCCTACCGTCAGAACGTGCTGACCCACTCCATAGAGGTAGCACATCTCTGCGGCATCATGGCATCGGAGCTGGGTGTGGACGCAGCAGCAGCCCGCAGAGCAGGCCTGCTCCACGACGT
>JAFYEQ010000283.1 GCA_017544185.1 Oscillospiraceae bacterium | reverse complement strand
GATCCACGGCGGACACGGCCACCACGATCTCCACCTGATCCTTCAGCTGGCTGAGCATGCGGATCTTGGAGTCCGGATGAAAGCCGGGAAGGACCCGGGACGCATGGTGATCGTCAAAGAGCTTCCCGCCGAATTCCAGGTACAGCTTGTCGCCGAACTGGGCTATGCGCTGTCTGATATGCTCAGACTGCATCTTCAGGTATTTTTCATTATCAAATCCGATCTTAGAGCTCATCACAATATCTCCTCATATCATGCAGTATCACTGTCGCAGATCCAAAACTCTTTCTATTATACCACATCCGATCCCGTTTGTCAACGATCGGATCTTGCTGTATTTTTCCAAAGCAGTTGCAATTTATGGTAATTTATGATATGATGTGTATATGTTATGTTAGCAATGTATACTATTCGATAGGGATCATTGAAAGGAAGTGTCTGCCATGGGCTATGAAGAGCACGGCAAAAGGACGTCCCATACTGTCGATGACGACAGAAGGGGCCGCTTTACAGTGAGAAACATATCGGTACTGCTGGCGCTGCTCATGACATCCTGCGGCGTCGCCGATACACAGCCTGATGTGACGGAAACGTCCGTCATATCCTCATCTGCGGCCGAAGAGGTACAGCCCGTCACAAAGGACACCGCTGCTCCGATCCAGGAGACAGAGCCCGAGACACAGCAGGATACCGAGGCCGCAGGGGAGATCGTATACGACTATGTCCACGGGGACAAGGGGTACTATTGTCTTCTGGAGGACGGGATAAAGTTCGACCTGATCTCACAGGTCAGCGGCACCTGTTGGATATGCGCCTCTTACTGTGCCATATACACGGCTCATCAGATAGATAACGACGGCAAGCCCTTGGATATGGAGCCGGATCAGCTGAGGCTCGTGGATGAGATATACGATGACGACAAGGCCGAGGGGATATTCACATCCGAAGGCGTAAACAAGGGGGCTCTTGGCGGCAACGGTGCGTTCGTCGTGAACGAGCTCAGTCAGGGCTTTTTTGACGGTCTCGTACTGGACCGGGCGCTCTACGCCAAGGGCTGGTCTCCCGATCAGATCAAGGAGGGCATACGTAAGTACGGAGCGCTCTACATAGGTATACCCGATAGTGACCGGAGCAAGAAGGCCGTCTTCGGGCAGTACTACACTATGAACTTTCCCGACGCCGAAGGGAATGACTTCGACCATTCCATCGCGGTCATCGGCTGGGACGACCATTTCCCGAAGGAGTACTTCCGCACGAAGGCCGATCATGACGGCGCATGGATCTGCTACAACAGCAATTATTCCAAGGGGTATTGTTATATCTCCTATGACACGCCCTTCGACCAGATCATTGATCCTCCCTTGTTCCTATCGGTATCGGACAGGTATACCAAGGTGCTGTCCCATGACTGCGGCTACTGGTACGCCGACCCTGTTGTCACGGGGGACACTACCGTTACAGCCAATGTATTTGAAGATGAAGGGACGCTCTCTGCGGTCGGCACCTATTCCCTCGCGGACGATCAGGATATCACGATACAGATCATGACGCCCGACCTGTCCGAGTGTCTGTACACTCAAGAGCATCACATAGACAAATGCGGATATCATGTTATAGATCTGGATCAGCCTCAGCAGGTGGACAGATACGCCATCGCCATCAGCTTTGCCAAGGGCGCTCCCGTGGAAGGAAAGTCCAAGACGCTGGACTATGACCTCAGGGTCGAGACCGTATCAGACAGCGGACAGTCGTATATACTTATAGACGGCGAATGGCTGGACATGAGCGAAGAGGCCACATGGGAAGAGTGCGGCTTTGTTACGGGCAACGCCTGCATACGGGCACTTTACACGGAATGAACATAAGATATTATCCATATACCTTTGAACAGACTATTACATACCGAAGCGCACAGCATTGCTGTGCGCTTTTGTGTTGATGATACTGTGTCTTGACCTTATATCCTAAACGGTATTTTGAAAAGATTTAAGGATCATTTAAGGATCTGATATGGATCAGATAAGGACAAATAAGAAAGATCGTTGTATAATGAAAAAAACGAAAGATACAGGAGGTCATTATGATACTGCGTACAGAAAAGCTCTGCAGGACTTTCTCCAATGGAGGGACACAGCAGCATGTGATAAAGAATCTGGATCTTGAGATCCGCGAGAAGGACTTCACCGTGATCATGGGAGCATCGGGCTCGGGCAAGTCCACACTGCTCTACGCGCTTTCGGGCATGGATACACCTACTCTCGGCAGCGTATACTTCGGGGATACGGATATATCCAAGTACACCAACGACCAGCTGGCGGTGTTCCGCCGCGAGAACTGCGGGTTCGTGTTCCAGAGCATATACCTGCTGGAGAATATGACCGTATTCGACAATGTGATGACAGGTGCTCTGGTGGTACAGAAGAACTCCCCCGCTCTGGTCAGGAAGGTAGAGGTCCTGCTCAAAAAGGTGGGCATCGGTGAGGAGATATGGAACAAGTACCCCAACCAGCTCTCCGGCGGCGAATGTCAGCGCGTCGGCATAGTACGCGCCATAATAAACGACCCGAAGATACTCTTCGCGGATGAGCCCACAGGCTCGCTGAACTCCTCCTCCTCCAACGATGTGCTGGATATATTCACGCAGATACATCAGAACGGTCAGGCGATCGTCATGGTCACACACGATCTGAAGACCGCACTGAGAGGCACCAGAGTGATATACCTTCGCGACGGAGCGGTGATCGGTGAGCATCAGATGCCGCCCTACGGCACCGACGATATAAAGGAGCGTCGCGAGGGGCTGCAGGATCTCCTTGACAGGATGGGATGGTAATATGTATAAGATACTTCGGCTCTCGGCAGCCAATATAAAGAAGCATAAGATAGAGACCGTATCCCTCGTGCTGCTCGCCATGTTCTGCATGCTGCTCATCACCTCGGCGGTCACGTCGGAGATGAGCATAGCGAAGATATACTCCTATACCCTTGAGAGCACCAAGAGCAAGCAGAACTACCTGATGATCCCCCATGATATGTATGACGATCACTACGTCGATATACTGCGTGAGGACAGCAGAGTGACCGACACGGTACATCTGGACGGTCTGTACAGTATGAACACGGGCTTCGTCACCGACAAGGGCGACGTACAGGCGCTGTATATGCTGTTCGTGACCCTGGACGGAGAGAAGAAGGTCGCCTCATCGCCCATAGACACCACTCTGACAGATGAGCAGATCGCAGGTCTCGAGCATCCGCTGTATATGCCCATATCCGCAAAGGATAACATAGGCAGAGAGCCGGGCGACACCATAGAGATAGTGTACGGTGCGAAAAGGTATACCTTCACGATAGCAGGGTATATAGAGACAGTGCTGTTTTCAGAGATGGCAGGCGGCTACAAGATGGTCATATCCGATGAGGACTATATGGTCTTGGAGAGCCTGATCGCCAGATTTGACTGCATTGCCTTCGATACCGTCGACGGCAAAGGCGAGGACGTAAGGAACGCCTTCGTGGAGAGAGCCAGCGAGTACAGCAGCAAGGATCTCGATCTCAATGTACACGCAACGACCAGTGAGACACTGGAGCTGATGGCCACACAATGGACAGATATCATCAGTCTCATGATGAAGGTGCTCTCCGTGATCATCGGCATATCTGCGGCAGTTGTGATATGGTCCCGCATCACGGGCGACATCAAGGACCGAATAGTGGATATCGGCGTGCTCGAAGCGCTGGGCTACACCTCCCGCGAGATCACCATGTCCTACGTGGTAGAGTATATGTTGGTATCTGCGGTCGGCTGTATCTTAGGCGGTATCGGATCTCTTTTCCTCAGTCCCGCCATGTTCCGTCTGGCTGAGCAGATGTCGGGCTACAGAGGAAGGTATGAGATGCATATCCTCCCGCTCTTCATCATAGCCTTTGTGATATGTGCGCTGATCACCCTCTGCGCATCCATACGTGCAGATATGGTCAAGAAGTATCCCCCTGTGAGAGCGTTCCGCAAGGGCATACAGGACCACAGCTTCAGGAGCGATGTGCTCCCTCTCAGAAAGACAGGCCGCAGCGTACATCTCCGCCTTGCCATGAAGGGCCTCCTGCAGGATATCGGTCAGGGCATCACCATTATGGTATGCGTGGGCATATCATCTATAGCTGTGTTCGTAGTGATGCTGCTGTGCAAATACTTCAGCAACGACATTTCCTCCCTGGAGCTTATCTGCGGTATGGAGATGAGCGAATGGCATGTGGCTCTTCTGGACAACGCCGACGTCAATGAGTCCATACATGAAATAGAGCAGATGGAAGGTGTGCGCAAGGTGCTCGCTACCACAGAGATCACCGAGGACTACGTAAAGCTGCCCGACATCAACAATGAGAGCATATTCGTCATCACCTACAAGGACTATACACAGACCGAGAACATATTCCCCTGCAAGGGACGCTATCCCGAGCATGACAACGAAGTGATGCTCACCCGTCTCTTTGCCACCACCCACAAGATAGACACAGGCGATACCATCGCGATAGAGATGGACAGGTCACGCAGGGAGTACGTGGTGACAGGTATAGTTTCTGCGCTCACCAACAGCGGGTATAACCTATATATGACAGAGGACGGCATGAGGGCCCTAGATCCGGTATGGCATCCCAAGGGGCTTGATATATACCTAGATCCCGGCGTAAACAGGATGGCATTCAAGGACGAGCTGACGGCAAGGTACGGCAGGAGCATCACGGATGTCCACAAGGACAGCGGTGAGGCTCAAGGCACTACAGAAGAAGAGCGTATCCGCTCTTTGGCCGAGAAGCAGATCGCGGAGTATATCTCCATGTACGGTGCGGTCAATGTGGAGTGGTCGGTGCGCAGCGGTGATACTGTGATCACAGGAAGCAGCGGCAGCTTTATACTGTCCTCCGTACAGAGCTGGCACGACGTGCTCCAGACACAGCTGGCAGGGCCCGTGTTCGCTATGAGGACCGCTTCGACCGTGTTCATGTTCATCGCAGCAATAGTGGTCATGGCAATAATATCCATAGTCATGCAGCAGATGATCCGAAAGCAGTACAGGGATCTGGGCGTGATGCTCTCCATGGGATACACCACACATGAGCTGATGATGCAGCTGGCGCTTCGCATCGTGCCTCCCGTGCTCCTGGCTGTAGTGATCGGTATCGCAGGGAACTTCGCTGCTGTCAGGATCGCGAATATATTCTTCGGACATATGTCCAGTGATATACTGACGGTCATAGGTCTATCCGTGATCATCGTCGTGTTCTGCTTCGCCTGTGCATACATCGGCGCCCGCAGGATCAAGGAGATCTCCGTATACGAGCTGATCACAGAATAATGAGCCGGAAATACCTATCGCAGAAAAGGGACAAGAGGCCGGAGACCTTCAAACATCTCGTTCCCGTTCGTAGGGGCTGACCTATGTGTCATACTACTTTCTGACCTATGTATAGACGAGAAATACGTCCGAAAGCCATCGTATACGGCTTTCGGACGGAGAGATCGTCTATACATAGAAGAAGAAATAGTATCAGCCCACGGAGCCGTTCAAACGAGCAGTCCCCTCGTTACATCGTTCCCTTCATTACAAAGGATGATACATATGAAAACTGATAAGACCGTGATAGCCGCTGCTGCGGCGATAGCAGCCACCTTCATAGCAGCTGCCATGCCCGCTCTCGCTCTCGGCGAGGAGCATGATGCAAAGCCCGCCGCCAAGGCAGCGCCTGCAGAGCATGTACAGAACATAGGCTCCGTCAGCAAGATGTTCGCCACCACAGCGGCTCTGCAGCTCTATGAGCAGGGCAAGCTGGACATAGATGCTCCAGTGACCGACTATGTGCCCGAGTTCACCATGCAGGACGAGCGGTACAAGGACATCACCGTGCGTATGCTCATGGACCACACCAGCGGCATGATGGGCACCACATACGACCAGAGCTTCCTCTATGGCGACAATGATATGGGCTTCCATGACCGCTTCCTTGAGTACCTGTCCCATGACCGCCTCAAGGATGAGCCCGGTATGTTCGCGTCCTACTGCAACGACGGCTTCACGCTGCTCGAGCATGTGGTGGAGCACGTCAGCGGCGAGAGCTTCACGGACTATGTACGTGAACATATCTGCTCCCCTCTGGGTATGGACCATACCGGCTCCCCCGTAGATATGTTCGGAAGGGACGACCATGTGCGCGTAAAGTCCGACGGCACCGACTTTGCAGCCGACTACTGCATGACCATCGGCAGCGGCGGTATCCTTTCCACCGTGTCCGATCTTGACCGCTTCGGCAGCTCGTTCTTCACGGGCAATGAGACGATCCTGTCCGAGGAGTCCAAGAGAGCCATGCTCGTCCCAGTATCAAGGGAGATGTACGAGTCACACAACGGACTGGGTTGGGACGACGCATACTACGAGGACTACGATGCTGCAGGCGTCACCGTCATGAGCAAGGGGGGAGCTACTCAGCATCAGTACGCCTCTCTCATGATAGCCCCTGATGAGGAGATATGCATATCCGTCCTGATGTCGGGCGAAAATGCGGCATTGCCT
>JAFYEQ010000282.1 GCA_017544185.1 Oscillospiraceae bacterium | reverse complement strand
GTCGGTATCCATGAGCTTCTTCCTGTCCCTTACGGGGTCGCTCATGTCGGGACATTTCGCAGTCAAAGAGTGGCTGCTGTCCTTTGCGGTCAGTCTTGTGATAAGCATCATCATAAGCCTGCTCATACCCATGAAGCCCCTGTCGGATCGGGTATGCGATAAGTTCGGGACAGATCCCATGTCCGTCAAGGGCAGGCTGATCTCCACCGCCGTGTCCGACGCCATATACACCCCCATACTCACTGTAGTCATGTGCTTTACCATGACCAGCATGGCAGCCGCACAGATCGACCGAAACATCGCCGAGATCGACGCTGCTCTCCCGGAGATACAGGCAGCCCTTGACGGGGCACAGGCAGACTATGACGGTCTCTTGGCAAGGAACGCCGCTCCCGATGAGCTGGCTCCTCTTGAAGGCAGGATAGCCTCCCTGAACGGAGAGATCGACGGTATGCGTCACGCAAGAGCCGGTATGATGGCCTCCAGGCCCTCCTTCCTGCGCTCGGTGCTCCCCTCTATGCTGGTATGCTACATCGTGGGCTTCATACTCATATCCATATTCCAGCCCCTGTTCCTGAACTTGCTCACCCGCCGCTACGGTGGCCCCGCCGGGCTGGAGGCACGCGCCCGCCGCGGGGAATGACCCCTGTGACAGCTCGGATCGGGACGTTCCCGCCTGCCGATCATATGCACTATCAAAAATATATAGATCATCATGATAATTATTTATACTTTTTATGATCTTTACAGATCTTTTTGAAATGACGTGACAAAGCCGTCCGATGCGTGATGCTCGGGCGGATCTTTTTTTCAAAACCCCTTGATTAACGCCAAGATATATGCTATAATATAGGGTGTGGCTTTGTCTGCGGACATATGCAGACGTCATACTGCATAAGATACGATCATAAGATAAGGATCTCGGAGATAGATATGTGTTTTACAAAAGAGATAGGGATAGACTTAGGTACAGCTAATACTCTGGTATATATGAAGGGCAGCGGCATAATACTTCGCGAGCCCTCTGTGGTAGCCGTGGACACCCGCACGGGCCTTCCCCGCTACGTGGGCAAGGAGGCCAAGGAGGTAATAGGGCGTACCCCCGGCTCCATAAAGGCAGTACGTCCCCTGAAGGACGGCGTCATAGCCGATTTCGACGCTACCACGGTCATGCTGGTGGAGTTCATCAGGCGTGCCCTTAAGGGTACTCTGTTCTTCACAAAGGCCGATGTGGTGATATGCATACCCTCGGGCGTCACCGCCGTTGAGCGCAGAGCAGTGCGCGAGACCGCCGAGAACGCAGGTGCCCGCCGCGTCAGCATAATAGAAGAACCCATGGCGGCTGCCATAGGCGCAGGGCTCCCCGTGATGGAGCCTACAGGGTCTATGGTCATAGATATCGGCGGCGGCACAGCTGAGGTGGCCGTCATATCCCTGGGCGGCATAGTCACCGCCCGCAGCGTGCGCAAGGCGGGAGACGCCTTCGACTCTGCCATACTCACATACATCAAGCGCAAGTACGAGCTGGTCATAGGCGAGCTCAGCGCAGAGGACCTGAAGATCACCGTCGGGTCTGCCTATCCTCTGGAGACAGAGATAAAGCAGAACATCAGCGGCCGCAACCTCAACGGTCTCCCCGAGACGCTGGAGATCACCAGTGAGGAGATCCGCGAAGCGCTCTCCGAGCCTCTCAAGGACATCATAGACGAGGTGAAGTCCGCTCTGGAGAAGACTCCTCCCGAGCTGGCATCCGACATCATGGACAAGGGCAT
>JAFYEQ010000281.1 GCA_017544185.1 Oscillospiraceae bacterium | reverse complement strand
TGGACATTCCGGAGGATGCAGACTATGTATACATCTGCGAGAACAACACCATCTACGGTACCAAGTTCTGGCAGCTCCCCGACACCAAGGGACATGAGCTGGTAGCAGACCTGTCCTCCTGCTTCCTGTCCGAGCCTGTGGACGTCAGCAAGTACGGTGTCATCTACGCAGGCGTACAGAAGAACGTAGGCCCTGCAGGCGTGCAGATCATAATCGTACGCGAGGATCTCATCGCCGACGGTCCCGCTCTCAAGTGCACTCCTACCATGATGGACTGGAAGATCCAGGCTGACAATGAGTCCCTGTACAATACTCCTCCCTGCTACGGCATATATATCTGCGGCAAGGTGTTCAAGTGGATAAAGGCTATGGGCGGTCTGTCCGCTATGAAGGCTCACAATGAGAAGAAGGCTAAGATCCTCTATGACTTCCTCGACAGCTCCAAGCTGTTCAAGGGCACTGTAGAGAAGAAGGACCGCTCCCTCATGAACGTTCCCTTCGTTACAGGCAACGAGGAGCTGGACAAGAAGTTCGTGGCAGAGGCTAAGGCTGCAGGCTTCGAGAACCTCAAGGGCCACCGCACCGTGGGCGGCATGAGAGCTTCCATATACAATGCTATGCCCATCGAGGGCGTTGAGAAGCTGGTCGAGTTCATGAAGAAGTTCGAGGCTGAGAACGCATGAAGAACGAACGCTTCCTGAAGATGAAAGGCGCTTCCGGCAAGTTCGATACCTTTACGAACTATGAGGTCATCGTGGATGGCTTTACCGGAGTGCAGTACCTTTATCTGCGCAATACCGCCAACGGCAGTGTGGCTGTCACACCTCTTCTGGGACAGGACGGCAAGCCGCTGGTAGTGGCAGAGGCTCAGGATCAGCACTGGTTCGGTCAGATAGGTGCTACCGACTGACGGGACCTGAATAACAGATAGGACGTGATAACGATGTATAATATACTTACGCTCAATAAGATAGCGAAGATAGGCACAGACAACTTCGGCGAGAACTACGCCGTGTCCGACAGCATAGAGAACCCCGATGCGATCATGGTGCGCTCTGCAAAGATGCACGACATGACCTTCGGCAGCAAGCTGCTCGCCATCGGCAGAGCAGGTGCAGGTGTCAACAACATCCCCGTTGACCGCTGCGCAGAGGAGGGCATAGTTGTCTTCAATACCCCCGGCGCCAACGCCAATGCGGTAAAGGAGCTGGTACTGACCGCTCTGCTCATATCCTCCCGCCGTATCCCCGATGCCATGAACTGGGCTCAGTCCCTGAAGGGCAAGGGCGATGAGGTAGGCGCTCTGGTAGAGAAGGGCAAGGCTCAGTTCGCAGGTCCCGAGATCGCAGGCAAGACCCTTGGTATCATAGGTCTGGGCGCTATCGGCGTGCTGGTAGCCAATGCTGCCATAGCTCTCCGCATGAAGGTAGTGGGCTACGACCCCTATCTCTCTGTGAACACCGCTCTCAGGCTGGATCATCATGTGCAGACCGTGAACGACCCCAAGGAGGTATATGCGGCTGCTGATTATCTGACCATACACGTACCCTACAATCCTCAGACCAAGGGCTCCATCAATGCCGACACCATCAAGCTGATGAAGGACGGCGCAAGGATCATCAACCTGGCAAGAGGCGAGCTGGTGGATACAGAGGCTATACTCGCCGCTCTCTCCTCCGGCAAGATCGCATCCTATGTATGCGACTTTCCGTCTGATGATATACTGGGCGTGGAGAACGTTATCGCGCTTCCTCATCTGGGCGCGTCCACACAGGAGGCAGAGGACAACTGCGCTGTGATGGCTGCCAAGGAGCTCATCGACTATATCGAGAACGGCAACATCACCAATTCCGTCAACTTCCCCAATGCGTCCATGAACGCGCAGGGCACCAAGGTGTGCGTACTTCACAGGAACGTACCTCAGGTGATCTCCGCTGTGACCAACATAATCGGTCAGGCAGGGCTGAACATAGAGAATATGGTGAACGCATCCAAGAAGGACTATGCGTATACCCTGATAGATGCCTGCGGCGATATAGACGACGAGATCAGAGAGAAGCTCTGTGCCGTTGACAACGTGATACGCATCAGAGTCATCAAGTGACTTGTTCCTTCCTGTAAAGACGTATCTCTCGTCTGCACACAGGTCGGGAAACAGTACCAGCTCGGCGGACGGCGTAGCCGTCCGCTGTTTTAGGGAAGCGTCGGATACGATGATACCTAAAACATAAACATATATGTTTTATTCAAAATTTCCTTAGAGGAACGGATAACACATGGTCTTCTCACAGCTCGCGTTCCTGTATTACTTCCTGCCCATAACGCTGATACTTTACTATGCGGCGGGCAAGCATATACAGATCAAAAACATCATAGTGCTGATATCGGGGCTCGTGTTCTATGCGTGGGGCGAGCCCTTTTTCGTCGTGGTCATGCTGTTGTCCACGATGATAGACTATACCGCGGGCAGGCTCATGGACAAGAATGACGGTGATGACAGGAAACGAAAGGCATGTCTGATCGTGTCGGTATGTATGAACATCTTCCTGCTCACCGTGTTCAAGTACTCCGACTTCATATTCGACAGCATCAACGCACTGCTCCATACCTCGCTGACAGACCCGGCGGTGCTCTTCAACAGGGCGCTGAACAAGATAGCCCCCTTCGGTCTGGACGAGAAGCGGGTTCGTCTCCCCATAGGCATCAGCTTCTATACCTTCCAGTCCATGTCCTATACCATAGATCTGTACAGGCGCAAGATCAAGGTTCAGCGCGATCCTCTGAAGTTCGCGGCTTATGTGACCCTGTTCCCGCAGATCGTGGCAGGGCCTATAGTACGCTACGAGCATGTGGCGAAGGAGCTGGAGGACAGAGAGATGAGCCTCGGCAAGGTGTCGGACGGCGTATCTCTCTTTATCAAGGGGCTGGCCAAAAAGGTGCTGCTGGCCAACAATATCGGTGCGCTCTGGGATCAGGTCAAGGCCTGCGATCCGACGCAGATATCCTCCGTCACCGAGTGGCTCGGGATACTCGCGTTCACGTTCCAGATATATCTCGACTTCTCGGGATATTCGGATATGGCCGTGGGCATGGGCAAGATGCTGGGCTTTGAGTTCCCACGGAACTTCGACCATCCGTATATGTCGGGGAGCGTGTCGGAGTTCTGGCGCAGATGGCATATCACGCTGGGCGAATGGTTCAAGAGCTATGTGTACTTCCCGCTGGGAGGCAGCAGATGCAACAAACTGCTGAATATACGCAACCTCCTGATAGTATGGGCCCTGACGGGACTGTGGCACGGTGCGAGCTGGAACTTCGTGCTGTGGGGACTGTACTTCGGCGCCATCATCATAATAGAGAAGATGTTCCTCGGGAAGGTGCTGGAGAAGCAGAACGGTCGTCCTCTGACAGACTCGGAGATCTTCGGTTTCGCCCAGATCAACTCTGAGCACTGCCGTCATAAGATATTCGG
>JAFYEQ010000280.1 GCA_017544185.1 Oscillospiraceae bacterium | reverse complement strand
TTCTACTATTGTTTCGCAGTAAAGAGATGCAACTGTTCGCGCAGTCACTAGAGACAAGGGACAAGGGACAAGGGACAAGAGAATGTGGCTATCGCCACATCCTCAATGGGGGCAGCAGCCCCCATGCCCCCGCATCTATTCATGGTCCAGATCAAGAATAGTATAAAGATCTGCCGCACGAGCCGTGCGGCAGATCATCGTTCATATGCCTGTTTTTGCCCTGAAGCTGTCGACGGACATGCCCGCTCTCTCCGCGGCCTCGGCAATGGTCAGTATACCATCTCTGACCAGTCCCGTAAGGATATTTAGCATACCCTCCGACCGTGCCCCCGCCATATCGTTCTCGTAGTCGCGGATGGCTTTGTCTCGCTGGCGGATCCTTTCACGGAGAATAGTATCGGCATTGATCTCATACAGCTCATCTATGGCTTTCTGCATAGCAGGATCTTTTGCTGCAGTTCTTACCATTTCCAACGCCTCCTCGCTCTCAGCACGGATAAGCTCCATCCACAGCTGCTTATTGTCTCCGCGGACGATCTCCTTCGGTACCTTCGGCAGCTCGAATATATGGATAGACAGCTTATCGGTGAACTGTTCATATCGTTTGTCTTCTCTGATGGAATAGGATGAATGATAACCGTCACAGTCAAGATATCTGAAGCCGAGTATGTTCACGGAATAGCTCTGCTCCAGCTCCTCGTACTTCTTGCCCGCGCTGAGCTTTTCGCTGTAAAGCTCGCACCAATAATAGAGCACACGTTCCGCACTGAAGCCCTTTCTGCTGGCCTGCATCTCGATGTTGAACTTGCGGCTCCCCATGGTCACATGTATGTCCAGTCTGCTCAGCTTACCGTCTGCCGCCTCGGGTATCAGCTCGGGGTTCAGGATCTCTATCGTATCGTTCTCTGTGAGGGGAAGATCGAGTATGTCCCGCAGGAAGGCACGCAGTATGTCAGGGTCTCTCACGAACAGCGCCTTGAACACCACATCATGTGACGCCGATATCATGTCGGTCATATCGATCATCCCCTTTCCTGCTTATATTATACCACTTTTACATGTATCTGTCAATAACAAAATAGATCTGCCGCACGGCTCGTGCGGCAGATCGTCGTTTATTCTTCTATCTCCAGGTCGTTGTCGTCGAGGATGGTCATGCCATTTATATTGAGCGTACCCTTAAGGGTCAGGCCTCTGGTGCCCGATGTGGTCATGATATCATCGTCGTCGAAGCGTACGATCTCTATCTCTGCTCTGGTATACTCCATGTTCAAGCCCCCTTTACTGCGGTAACGGTGACGCCTGTGGGATATTTGCTGCGGGTGAGCTTCCAGCACATGAGATACGTACCGTCCTCTGTGAGCACATCGCTCCCGTTATCGGAGAAGTCGATCGTCTGATATATGTCCGAGGTCTCGCTCTTGAGTATTGCCTTGCCCTTGGAAGTCTTTACTACGATACGATCGTAGTTCTTCAGCTCTGCTTCGGTGCAGTGCAGCTTGTACACGATGTATATGCACTGTATCTGTCCGTCATCGTCGTAGTCCGCACACCAGCCGTACTCGCCCTGCGTGCCGTCATTGCCCACCTTGGTATAGGATGCGCCGGTACGATAGTTGAGCTGCCAGTAGACATTATATGTACCATCAGGCTGACTGACCGCTATAGTGAAGCCGTTGCTCAGATCATTCAGTGATACCGTAGCAAAACGGGTCTGCCTCATTTCGGTATTCCCAGCGAACAGTTCTAACTTACCATAATTATCACGGAAGAAGGTGACTGACTTCACATCAGAAGGGTCTGCGTCCCCGAGCACTTCCGAAAGACTGACATCCTTCTCTTCCCACCAGTTCTGATCATCCTCATACAGGGTGATATGTCCGTCCTTTCTCAGTGGATAAGGGCTCCTATCATTGTCAGTGGGCGCATCATTTCCTGTGATGGTCTTTATAAGGGTGTTGACTACTTCGGCATTCTCCGAATACCACTTGTTCCCTGTACGTTCGAGATAGTAATGATATTCACTGCCGTTTTTGCCAGGAGCGTCATTGTCCCACAGTACTGCGGATATGGCTGCATTGCTGTACCTGGAATTGATATCATTTATATGGGATGCGAAGTCCTCTGCCCATGCCACACGGTCGTTCTTATTGCCCCAGTCGCTGGCACTGAACTCACCTATGACCACGGAATACCCCTTCGAGACGAAGGTGCTTTCTATGGCGCTGAACGTGGCTGCCAGACTGGCCCTATGTGTGTCATTATAGCTGCCGCCGCTGTTCATCGCGAACTCATAGGGGGAATAGGCGTGGAGCGATACGATGATGTTGTTGTCGCCCGCGATCTTCGTCCAGCCTGCCATGATCGTAGGATCGATGGATGCTGCGTAGTCGGGGAGCATCAGCATACGCGAGGAGTTATTGCCGCCCGTCTCCCTGACAGTCTGCACGAACACCTTGTTCAGCTCGTTGACGTTCGTCATCCAGTCCGACTCCGGAGAGTACCATTCATTATAGCCGTCATAGTTCCTGGGCTCGTTCTGGCCTTCAAATATGAGCCTGTTGCCGTAGTCCTTGAACTCGTAGGCGATCTGCTCCCATATGAGCTCCATTACTCTTTTGCCGTTTTCGATGTTGTCATTGGTGGGCTTGTTCCACTTCTCGTGATGTACGTTGAGTATCACGTACATTTCCTGCCCATAAGCGTAGTCCACCACGGTCTTGACACGAGCCATCCATTTGCTGTCGATGGTGTAGTTGCCGTCGGTGACGTGGTTAGACCAGGTGACGGGTATGCGCACGGTCTTGAAGCCCTTGGCCTTCACCGCGTCTATCATGGCCTTGGTGGTCTCCGGGTTGCCCCACGCCGTCTCGCTGTCCAGCCCGTCATTGGCATGGGTGGTAGGTGTGAGCACTGTATCCTTGCACGTAGCCTCCAGGCTGTTGCCCAGGTT
>JAFYEQ010000279.1 GCA_017544185.1 Oscillospiraceae bacterium | reverse complement strand
TGGGTTCTGGTTCTCCGACAGCATCGACGGCGATACCATGAGGTACGGCACCTATCACAATACCACGGGCGACTGGGACGTGTCCACATCAGAGCTCATATCTGAGGACACAGAGGGCTTCTATGAGCGCGGCTCGGATCATGAGCTGTTGGAGCTGGAGCTGATACCCTTCACGGAGCTGGCAGCCGACTATGAGGCAAGGACAGCGCATATATCCGTGGCAGAGGCAGGGGATACGGACACGTCGGGCTATACCTTCTTCAACACGGGCATAACGAGCGAGGACGGCGTGAAGATAGTGTTCTCCTCCGACAAGGGCGCCAACGTGATACTCGTGTCACTGGAGCTCCTGCCCGACAGCTATGATACCTTTGATGCCATGGAGCTGTTCGAGGGGCACATAGCCCCCGAAGAGCCCATCGTCACCACAGTCACCTTCCCCGGGACGATACCCGCCTACGGCATAGAGGTCACCGATGGGACAGGCACGCGCTTCTATGCGCTGGAGATGAGCGGCTATGACGGGTCGCTGCTGCTCACGAGGATAACCGTCAACGAAGTGGAGCATTCGAGAGGATGAGACCGCGAGCGATAAGTGCATTAGCTGTCCTGGCGGCAGGGATATATCTACACACATCACACACTTACACACGGAGGGAATATGGAAAGCTTCGGAACTAACCCCATAATAAAGGATATCTACACCGCCGATCCCGCACCGATGGTATGCGGAGATACGCTCTACCTCTATACCACCCACGACGAGGACGAGTTGAAGGACAACTTCTATACCATGTATGACTGGAGATGCTTCTCCACCAAGGATATGGTGAACTGGACCGACCACGGGAAGATATTCTCGCTTGACGATATCGCATGGGCAGACGACAGAGCGTGGGCTCCCCAGGCGGCGGAGCGCAACGGGAAGTACTATCTCTACTGCCCCGTACATAAGAAGGACGGCGGCATGGCCATAGCCGTGGGCGTATCCGACAGCCCCGCAGGCCCCTTCACGGATATAGGTCATCCTCTGGTGGACGAGGGCGACTGGAACGACATCGACCCTACCGTGTATATCGACGATGACGGGCAGGCGTATCTGTACTTCGGCAATCCCGAGCTGAGGTATGTGCTGCTCAATGAGGATATGGTGTCCTACGATGAGACCGTGGGCGTGGTGAAGATACCCATGACTGTGGAGTCCTTCGGCAAGGGCAGCCACGATACGGGCACGACCTACGGCGAGGGCCCCTGGTTCTACAAGCGTGGCGGGCTGTACTACATGGTGTACGCAGCCTTTGCTCCCGCTCCCGAGGACGGGGACGGCATAGAGCGCCCCAAGGGAGACAGAGCTGTTGTCAATGAGCATCTGGCGTATTCCACGTCCATATCCCCCACAGGTCCGTGGGTATACGGCGGTGTACTTATGACCGAGGAGGGCGGCGTGTTCACCAACCATCCCGGCATAGCCGACTTCAAGAGACGGTCCTATCTCTTCTATCATACCGGAGAGCTCCCCGGAGGCAGCCTCTTCCACCGCAGCGTATGCGTGGCAGAGTTCACCTACAACGAAGATGGCTCCATCGATCCCATACCCAAGTGTGACGACGTGAGAGGCGTGTGATGCTGTCGGCCTCCGATGACTACGGCACAGTAAAGGGACGGGGGACGCAGCTGATCACGCAGTAGCTAGGGACAAGAGACAAGGGACAAGAGGCTGGAAACGTTCAAACATCCCGTTCCCTTTTGTAGGGGCTGCTGGCCCCGTGCCCCAAGAATAGTATGATATCGTTTCTCGTCTGCATAGGTCAGGAAACAGTGTAAAAACTATCCCCATAGTATCATCGATACTATGGGGATATCTCATACAGTCGGGGCCAGTCTCAGCAGCGTGTTCTTTATCGCTGCGCGGATCTCGTCCTCGTCGTCGATGTGCATCAGGTATATCTCGGTGCCGCCGGCAGACATCTCCAGCAATGTATCCAGCACGTCCTCTATGTACAGATGTACGGGGGAGCGCACGGCGGAGATCTCGGTGTAGAGCACCGTGTCCTCACCGATGTACTGCATATACGGCTCCAGTGCAGCGGTGTCGCCCGTGTATACCACGTCCCTGCCGTCTATGACCATATGGTACCCGAAGCATCTGCCGTCAAGCAGGTCGGAGTGTACCGTGGGGATCACGTCCCGCACCCATGGGAGCAGAGCGGCCTGAGTGATCACATAGCTGTCGGGAGAGCATCCGTCCAGCCGCTCACACAGGAAGCGCAGATCCTCGGCTACCTCCTCGGAGGGTGCCGCCACGGTAACGGGGATGTGCCATATGTAGCAGGCGTAGTGTATCAGCATACCTATGCCGCTGATGTGGTCGCTGTGGGTATGGGTCACTATGACGTATATATCGGGCGGCTCGTCAAAGCTGTCCACCAGCTCTATGATCTTCCCAAGGGAGAGCATGGAGCAGTCGATCAGCACCAGATCGCTGCCGTCGATGAAATAGGCATTGTTATGCGCAGCGGAGAAGGCAGAGCCTCTCCCCAGGAATTCGAGCATATCATCATCTCCCGTATCAGGATACTACCCTGTTCCTACCGGTCTCCTTCGCGATGTAAAGGTTCTTGTCTGCTGCGCCGATGTTGTCCGCTACGGTCCTGTTCTTGTTGTACTCGGTGATGCCGAAGCTGACTGTGAAGCGTATCTCGGCATCGCCCACCTTGCATATGGTGTTCTCCGCTCTCATGCGTACGAGCTCCGCCTTCTGAGCGCACTGCTCCGCATCGGCGTCGGGCATGATCATGATGAATTCCTCGCCGCCCCAGCGGTATACGCCGCAGCCTGTGTCGCAGCTGTCGGAGAGTATATCGGCCATGACCTTGAGCACCTCATCGCCCGTGTTGTGCCCGAAGGTGTCGTTGACGGACTTGAAGTGGTCTATGTCGCATATGAACAGGGACAGGGTGCGGCTCTTGTCCTTGATGAACGGGTCGTATTTCCAGCCCAGGTCGCTGTAGAAGCCCATCCTGTTCTTGAGCCCCGTGAGCTTGTCGGTGTAGGACTCATCGAGGAACACATCGGACTCCAGAGCCAGACCGCATATCACCGCAGCCAGAGACAGCTTCTGGCTGTCCTCCTTGGTGAAGCCGCCTTCGTCCAGCTTGTTTATGACCTGATACGCGCCGATGTACTCGCCCTTGATATTGGATATGGGCATAGTCAGCACGGAACGGGTGACATAGCCCGTCTTCTTGTCCACCTCGGGGTTGAAGTCGGGGTCGCTGTAGGGATCGTTGGTCATGAGCAGGTCTCCGTTGCGCAGTGCCTTGGCTACGAGACCTTTGTTGTCGGGTATGACGATGGTATCCGCGTCGGTGGCAGACGTGGTCCAGAGCACATGGGCCTTCTTGTCCCACTTCCAGAAGCTCGCCCTGTCAGCGTTCACCAGTACCTTGCCGAGCCGCGTCAGATAGGAGAATATCTTGGTGTGTCCCTTGTCGGGCATACGGTCGACCATATCCTCATAGAGTTCGGATGATACCTTATAGATCTCGGATAATATCACGGAATTGTCCATGGAGAGCCTCCTTGAAAGAAGTATGACGTCATCGGAAGTAAGACGTTATTCGTATT
>JAFYEQ010000278.1 GCA_017544185.1 Oscillospiraceae bacterium | reverse complement strand
GCGGTACGCTTATCGGGAGCAGTATCGAACGCATAGCATTCCTGAAGGATATCATCAGTACCTTCGACGGCCCCATAGAGCCGATGAAATACGGTCTGGCGCAGTATCATGGGTATACCGACGAAGAGCTCCGCAGCATTCTTGACAAAGAGGGGAACGATCCGTTCCTTATGAAGCTCCTCGACCTTGACCGATCCGAGCGTGACCGATGGCTGGAGACCCAGTTCGAATGGGCAGGTCACTGCGGTGACAAGGTGTATATATGGTATCTGGCTACACAGTGCAAAGGATATACAGATATCATGCTGCCCGGAGACCTGACCTATGATGTAGAAGTCATAGACACATGGGAGATGACACGGGAGACCGTCCTCAGATCCGTGTCCGGCAAAGTAAGGGTACCGCTCCCCGCAAAAGAGTATATGGCGGTGATGGCTGTCAGAAGCTAGAAGTACGTGACCGACTCATAAGCATCGCTCGTTTGTATGAGAAAAGTTACCGAGCCGCAAATGCATGACCATACCGAATGCATCAACGAAATGGCTGCGGGCACTGCCCGCCGAGATGGCTGTCGTTACTTCCCGCCGGTCAGAAGCTAGGATCCGGAAGCCGAAAGTTTGTGAACGACTCATCAAAGTTGCTCGTCTACATAAGAAAAGTTACCGAGCCGCAAATGCATATGACCATACCGTATGCATCAACGAAATGGCTGCGGGCCCTGCCCGCCGAATTGGCTGTCGGCACTGCCGACCCGCCTTGACAAAGAGAGAACAGTATGATATACTCTTAGTATCGTAGCGGCATGGATACGTTTCGTATCCATATTGCCGAAAGACAGAGCGCAGGTGATGATATGGGAACGATCGGATATATATGCCCCGTGTGCGGTAATGAGCTGGAGAGGGTGCAAAACAGCTATGTATGCCCCAAGAGACACAGCTTTGATATCGCGCGTAAGGGGTACGTGAACCTTCTTACCACATCGGGACGTGACCCCAGCAAGGCAGGGGACGATGCCGATATGGTAAGAGCACGTACGGACTTTCTTGACATCGGCCATTATGAAAGACTGGCCGACGCCGTGGCGGATACGGTCGGCAGATGGTCCTCTTCCGGCTCTGCCGTGATAGACAGCGGTTGCGGAGAGGGGTATTATACCGTCAGATACGCGCAGCAGCTCACGGACAGGGAAATATACGGCATAGATATATCCAAGAGAGCGGTAGCCCATTGTATGACCAGAGCACACGCCGCAGGCGCGTCTAACTGTGAGTTCGCAGTCGCATCATCCTATGCGCTCCCGTTCCCGGACCATTGTGCCGACGTGATCGTGAGCACCTTTGCTCCAGTGGTGGATAAGGAATATGCCAGGGTGATCAAAGAGGGCGGAGCCCTCGTCGTAGTATCTCCCTCGCCGCGGCATCTTTATGAGCTGAAAGCAGAGCTGTACGAGCATCCCTATGAGAACTCACCCAATTCCTACGGTCTCGACAGCTTCACAGAGGCTGACAGTCAGACAGTTGAGTATACCTCGGAGCTTCGCTCTCAGAAGGAGATAGCCGACCTCTTCATGATGACGCCGTATTATTACAAGACACCGAAGGAAGGCATAGAGCGGCTAAAGAAGCTGGACCGCCTTGCTCTCACATGCGGCTTCGTGATACAGGTGTTTACACGCAAATAATAGTATGGAGGGCATTATGCGAGTTATCATCATCAACGGACCGATGGGAGCCGGTAAGACTGCCGTAGGCAGGTGTATAGCTGATATGTGTCCACGTACCGCTTTCATCGACGGGGACTGGTGCATGGATCTGCATCCCTTCGTCGGCAGCAGGGAGATGAAGGATATCGCCGTGGACAATATACTGCATATGATATCCAACTACCGGAGCTGCTCGGTGTGTGACATGGTCGTGGTCGCATGGCTCATGGATGAGGATCGGGTACGTGATGAACTGATAGACGGCATAAGATCCATCGGCGCCGAGGTAGAGAACGTCACCCTCGTATGTGATGAAGGGCGGCTGAGGGAGCGTTGGCAGCAGGATAAGAGCTGTCCGTGGCGCACGGATGAGTGGCTGAAGGTGAGCCTCAGATCGCTAAGCTATTTCAGAGATAAGGAAGATACCATAGACACCACGAGCCTTGGTGTAGAGGACACGGCCAAGCTCATGATGCAAAGGATCGGAGGATAGTATGACAAATACCGTACATCGTATAATATGCGGGACAGGTAACTGCTATGTGGTCTCCAAGGGACAGGATGCGATACTCGTCGACACAGGCAGGGCAGAGTTTATCGACAAGGTCACCCAGGTCTGTGACAAATACGACATGAAGCTGATCGTGCTCACTCATACTCATTTCGATCATGCGGAGAATGCCGCCGCTCTTTCTGAGAGATACGGTATCCCCGTAGCATACCACAAGGCCGATGACGCCCTGTTCGAGGACAGCTCCGCGCAGCCTCTGTCATATTATGGCATCACAGGACGCATAGTTATGGCCATGTCGGTCAAGCTGCTCAATGAGAAGAAAGTACGCAGACCTAATGATGTGGTATTTATCGAAGACGGCTACGATCTGTCGGGGTACGGCGTGGACGCGAGGATCATCTGTGCTCCCGGGCACACATACGGATCGGTATGCGTGGAGGTGAGCGGCAAGGGCCTGATCGTAGGCGATGCCATGGATAACTGGGTGCTCCCGGGACGGGGGCATCTGTATACCGATCTTGCAGCAGCCAAGGCTTCATATGAGAAGATACGCGCTCTCGGGGCCGAAACGATATTCTACGGACACGGCAGACCCACAAAGGCATAGGCGGAGGTCCTGTATGACTATATCCAAGGAGACAGCAAGAGATTTCCTCGTGAACTATCAGGATCTCAATGATATGCGGGGGCTGGAGGGCTACGAGGGCGCTCTCGCATATATGCAGAGGGTGAGATGTATACAGTACGACCCGCTGGATGTGGTAGGCAGGAACGCAGATCTGGTGCTGCAGTCACGGATAAAGAACTATGCCCCTAAGATGCTCGAAGACCTGCTCTACAAGGATAGAGCGCTCATCGACGCAGTGGACAAGGTGCTGTCCATCATACCGGTCGATGACTATCTGCCTATGACGCGGATGCGAAAGACAGCCTCCGACGATCTTGTGCGCATACTGGGGTACAGAGGATCTCTCGATGCGCTGGATGTTGCTGACAGTGTAGTGGAGCACATCAGGATCAACGGCCCTCAGACTGCATCGAAGATAGATATCGGTGGACGCGCCAAGGACGGCAGCTGGGGACACAGGAAGATATCAAGTGCCGCGCTGGACTATCTCTATCACAGCGGACGGCTGGGGATACGCACGAAGATCAATACCCAAAAGGTATACGACCTGATGGAGAGACTGTTCCCGGAGGATATCACACACGGCGAAGACCCGTTCCCCGATGAACATGAGTTCCTGAAATGGTACGTCCTGCGGCGTATCGGCAGCATCGGCATGGTATGGGACAGGAACACGGGCGCATGGATCGGCTATCACATACAGAACGCTCATCCCCGTACCGAGATCATACATGAGCTGGTGGATGATGGCAGACTGGCCGAAGTGCGTATAGAAGGCTCCGAGGACACATACTATATACGCAGTGAAGACGAAGGGCTCCTCGGGGTCCCCGCCGACAGGAACAAAGTCAGCTTCATCGCTCCGCTGGACAACTTCATCTGGGACAGAGAGATGACCGAGGAGATATTCGGCTTCAGGTACCGCTGGGAGG
>JAFYEQ010000029.1 GCA_017544185.1 Oscillospiraceae bacterium | reverse complement strand
GATGCTATCTTCACCCCGTCATAGAAGAGCTGCGGCTCCTTTTTGAGCAGGTCTGCGATATAAAGGTTCATGCGGTAGTTGCCGCAGAAGTCGGGCAAATGGAAATTTATCATATCTCTATCATCCTGAGATGTCGTTATCCGATGACCGTCGGTCATCCGAGGCGGTATTTCCTGTCAAGGGTGCGGAAGTGTACTGCACGGGATATATGGGCCTTCCCGATGACCTCAGAGCCGTCCATATCCGCCACGGTACGCGCCACCTTGACTATGCGGTCATATGCGCGGGCGGACAGGCCCATCCCGTTGAACACGTCCTCCAGCAGCTTCTTGGCATCGTCGGACATGGGACATACTTCATTGAATATCTCGGGCGTGATCCTTGCGTTGCAGGTGATGCCCGTCCCCTTGAAGCGCTCGCGCTGTATCTCTCTTGCCGCCTGCACTCTCTCGCGCATGGCAGCGGAGCTCTCCTCCTTGCGGTCGGATGACAGCTCACCGAAGGTGACGGGAGCTACCTCTACGTGCAGGTCGAAGCGGTCCAGCAGCGGGCCCGATATGCGGCTCAGATAGGCCTTCGCCTGATTGGGGGAGCATATGCACCTCTTGGTGGGATGCCCCATATATCCGCAGGGACAGGGGTTCATGGCCGCCACCAGCATGAAGGAGCACGGGTACGTCACCGTCCCCGACGCGCGGGATATGGTGACCTGTCTGTCCTCTAAGGGCTGACGCAGCATCTCCAGAGTGGGTCTGGCAAATTCCGGGAGCTCGTCCAAGAACAGTACGCCGTTATGCGCGAGACTGATCTGTCCGGGCCTGGGGACGCTGCCGCCTCCGCAGAGCCCTGCTCCGGATATAGTATGATGCGGTGAGAAGAAGGGGCGGCATACCACCAGCGGCTCCTCCTTGCTGACCATACCGCATACCGAATGTATATTGGTGGTCTCGATGGACTCCTCGAAGGTCATGGCAGGGAGTATAGAGGGTATGCGCTTTGCGAGCATACTTTTCCCCGTACCGGGAGGGCCTATCATCAGCAGGTTATGTCCGCCTGCGGCCGCTGTCTCCAGTGCCTTCTTCGGGAGCGCCTGCCCCTTGACGTCGGCGTAGTCTGCCGTGCCGAACCATCCGCCCGGCTCGGGTATATACTGGGGATGCGGCGTGAGCACGTTGGCACCCGTAAGGTGATCCATCAGCTGGGTCACACTGGATATGCCGTATACGTTTATACCGTCGCATACGCTGGCCTCATGTGCGTTGTCCGCAGGGACGAACACGGTCTTTATATCATGGCGGCGGGCATAGAGCACCATAGGCAGCACTCCAGCCACAGCTCTCACATCTCCGCTGAGGGAGACCTCACCGATGAACACGCTCTCGTCCAACGTGCTCCCGGGTATCTCACTAGGAGCCGATCCTATGGAGCGCATGACGGACATGAATATGGCCAGGTCGAACATGCTGCCCGCCTTCTTGGTATCGGCGGGAGCGAGATTGACTATCACATGGGCATTGGGAAAGGCCGTGCCGCAGCTGCGGAAGGCGGAGCGTATACGTTCGCGGCTCTCCTTGACGGCGGTATCCGCCAGCCCGACTATATCGAACACAGGCTGACCTCTGGTGACCTCGGTCTCTACCTCCACTCCGAAGGCGTTGAGCCCGAACAGCCCGACAGTATTTATCTTGGCAAACATAGAACACCTCCGCAGATCCGGAGCGATCGGACATCATAAGTGTATTATATCACATATGGATAAAAATATCAATAGTATATCTTTGAACGATATGCCTTCTCCATTGCGGCAGAGCCGGGGATATCTCCCCGCTCTACCAAAAAGAGGACGGCCTGCCGTCCTCTTTGGTCACTTCATCATCATATCTATGAACTTCACGGTGTACTGGTCTCTGAAGAAGTCATCATGACCGCCGGGAGACTCCATGTACTTGTGCGGGAAGTTTATCAGGTCGAGATACTCATGGAACTGCCTGTTGTTCTCAAGGAGCGTGTCCTCCGTGCCGCAGGTCATATATATCTCGGGGAGCCGTCCTCCCTCGTCCTTGAGCCACTTGGCTATGTTCTCCGGATTGTTGTCGCTCTCCTCTACCGTCTCGGTGTCGCCGAATATCGCATAGTAAAAAGGATAGTTGGCGGTACCGTTGTCCGTGCCGGGAGCCATGTGAGCTATATCATGTATCAGCATGGCAGAGGATATCCCCGCAGCCTTGCCGAAGGTATCGGAATACATCAGCGCAGAGTGTATCGCGCCGAAGCCGCCCATGCCCACGCCCATGATGTAGGTATCATCGGGTGTGAGTGCCAGATGGAAGGTGCGGCGTATGAAGTTCACCAGCTCCTCACAGAGGAACGTGCCGTAGTTATGGCCCGTAGCCACTCCGTCCAGCCAGAAGGAATTGTTCCCCGTAGGCATCACCACAGCGAACTTGTACTTCTCCGCCAGATGCTGAGGCACCCAGTTGGTCGCAGAGCTGTTATACCCATGGAGCAGGAAGAGCGTCTTCATAGGTCTGTCCGCATACTCATCATCCGCATTGATGGGATCGGGTATGCACATATCGAAGGAAACAGAGCGCTTGAGCGCATTGGAGTACAGCTTTATAATAAGTTCAGCCATATCGTCATACCTACAATAGTCAGCGTTGAGAGTGGAGAGTTGAGATGACGGGGACGTTCAAAAGCCAGCCGCCGCTCGCTTCGTAGGGGCTGACCTGCGTGTCAGCCCACGGGAACTATCACATAAAAGTTACCGAGCCGCAAACTACTCCACCCACAGAGATCCATCTGCGAGATGGGATCGGGCACCGCCCGATGGTCGGGGCGACAGGACTTGAACCTGCGGCATCTTGCTCCCAAAGCAAGCACTCTACCAAACTGAGTTACGCCCCGCTTCCGTTATTTTACCATATTATCGCATGATCGTCAAGGCATTCCCATTTGTTTGTGATATATGCACAAACGAGCGGGAGCGATATGTGCAGATCTTGACTGATCGGGGTATTGACAAAGCTAACGTTCGGTAGTATAATAACTATCAGATGATAGTTTTATGATATGGAGGACGCTATGTCACGGAAGGAAGATATACTGCAGGCCACATTCGAGCTTGCCGCAGAGCACGGGCTGAGAGCCGTGTCGCTGTCGATGATAGCGGACAGGCTGGGTATAAAGAAGCCGTCGCTGTACAATCACTTCAGCTCGAAGGATGAGATCATAGCCGCTATGTACGAGCATATCCGCGCAAGATCGGCACAGGGGGCTCCACAGGCAGATATGCGCTTCGACGGCACACTGGAGCAGATACTGACCGAGAGCATGGAGGGGTATCTCCGCTTCATATCCGACGGGGATATGATATCGCTGTTCAAGGTGCTGTACTCCGAGAGGAGCACCTCCCCCGCCGCAGCACAGATCATACTGGCCGAACAGGAGCGGATGATCGCCGCCGTGAGAGGGCTGTTCTACGGGCTCACGGTACACGGCAGGATGAAGAACGAGGACGTGGACACGGCGGCGTATGTGTACGCCATGACGGTACACGCCATGGTGGACGCGCATATGGACGCGGTCACTGCAGGAAGAGCCTCCGTCGGAGAGATGACCGCTGATATGAAGGCCGCCATACACTGGTTTTGCGAAAGGATGAAGACTGATGAAGGATAGGAGACTTTTGAGCATACTCGGCATCACAGGAGCGTTCAGCCTGCTGTCGTATGCAGCGGCGGTGATATTCTCGCCTCTGGCCTTCCCGGGGTATGACGCTCTGGCACAGGCGGTGAGCGACCTTTCCGCCGTGAACGCTCCCTCAAGGATGCTCTGGGACAGGCTCGCTGCGGTATACGACACCTGCAGCGTGATGTGCATCACCTGTGTGACCGTATACGTGTCGGAAAAGGAGCTGCCGAAGCTGTTCAAGCTGGGGGTATACCTGTACTGCATCATGGAGTGGATCTCGCGGATCGGCTATCAGATGTTCCCGCTGTCGGACAGCGGCAAGGAGATAGCAGGCATGCAGGAGACCATGCATATCGTCGTCACCGCAGCCGTGGTGCTGCTGTCCATAGTATCGCTGATACTGCTGATCATAGCAGGGGCGCGGCATAAGGATCCACGCGGCGGTGAACAGCGCATCATAGGCGTGTTCGCAGCCATCGCGCTGGCGATGATGTTCATAGGCGCCATAGGACAGGGAGCCGTGCCGCCCGAGTATTTCGGCATAGTGGAGCGCTTCAGCGTGTTCGCCGCGGTGGGCTTTAATGCAGTGCTGGGGATATGGCTCTTCACACGTAAGGACTAAACGACAAATAGATGCAGGGCCGACACGCAGGTCGGCCCCTACGAACGGGAACTGGATGTTTGAACGTTTCTTGTCCCTTGTCTCTTGTCCCTTGTCCCTAGCAACTGCGTTAGCAGTTGCATCCCTCGTCCCTTGTCCCTTGCCCCTTGTCCCTTGTCTCTTGTCCCTTGCCCCTTGTCCCTTGCCCATTGTCTCTTGTCCCTTGTCTCTTGTCCCTTGTCTCTTGTCCCTAGCAACTGCGTTAGCAGTTGCATCCCTCGTCCCTTGTCCCTTTAGACCTTTAAAACAAACGGGTCTGCCGCCATATCGCAGCAGACCCGTGTCTTATCAGCAGCTGCCGTCAGACGGTCACTGCTCTTCTATCTCAAGATCGAAGTATACGTCGGCATACTCCCCCGTGGAGGTATAGAGCCTGATGGCATATCTGCCGGACTTCATGCCGCGTGCCTTGTAGAAGTCGGTGATCAGGTAGTCCTGCATATATACCATGCCCTTCTCCAGATGCAGGTCGCCGGGGAGATAAGTCTTCTTGCTCTCCATCTTCTCCCACTTGCCGTTGGAGTAGTAGTACAGCTCGCCGTACTTGGTGATGTCCACACTGTCGTACTTGCGGCAGTGGAGGATGAGCCTTACCTTGATGTTGCCCTTGTTCTGCGCGGGGATCTGGTATGCTTCCACGTCTACGGGGTTGGTCAGGCGGAACTCGCTCCTGATGCCGTCACCTACGTATACCATGTACCGTCCTGTCTTCAGCTCTGTCTTGTCATAGCGGGTAAGATCCAGCACAGAGGTATAGGTGGAGCCGCCCTTGGCGCTCACGGTGCCCGACGCGAACTCTCTGCCCTTCTTGGGGGATACCAGCACCCACTTGCCGTCCTCCCTGAAGTACAGCTCGTTGACCCTGGGGTATACGTTCTCATCCTTGTTGAGGTAAGTCTCAAAGGATATCTTCTGAGTGGAGCGTATGTCGTAGGCCTGCTTGTCCGCGGTGGAGAAGCCGTTCTTGGTGATGTCGAACTCATGATAGAGGGTGATGGTCTTGGTCCCCGCGGATACGGGTATCGCCAGACGGTAATGCCCCGGAGCTATATTGTCGGCGTAGAGGTCGGGGGTGAATACCAGCTTTGCGGAGCGGCTGTACTCGGTCTCGCTTATCTTCCCCAGCTGAGCCTTGCCTATGATCACGGGATTGAGGGTGGTATTGGGCTTTACCCGCACCCATGATGTGTCTGCGTACCTCTGGAGCCTTACGTCGGGCATGATATACGCCATGTTCGACAGGCCATCGGCCTTGATGGTGACGGTGATCTTCTCTGCGGAGCCGCTGGTCACGGTGGACTTGTCGGCGGTGATGGT